>JAHBXU010000050.1 GCA_019636315.1 Planctomycetaceae bacterium
ACGGTTGATGGATTCCGCCGAAGTGCGGCACCGCGTCATCAGCCACAATCTGGCCAACGTCAACACGCCGGGGTACCACCGCCAGGAAGTGGTCTTTCCCGACCTGTTCAACATGTCGAAGGGAGAGGACGCGGCCGCCGTTCGGCCGATTGTGCGCGACGAACCGGGTCTGCCTGCTCGGGCGGACGGAAACAATGTCGACATCGATCGAGAAGCAGTACAACTCGAAAAGAACGCCCTCGCCTACCAGACGTATTCGCAACTCCTGACGTCACACATGCAGCTGATGCGGCGCGCCGTCGAAGGCTAAGCGTCACGAATCACCCCGCTTCCAGCCAGCCATCCTTTCACCTCATATTCTCGCGGACACGTTCAGGGGGTCACCATGTCGTTTGACAGCATGTTCTCATCCGCAGAGGTGAGCGCGTCCGGCTTGGCCGCCGAACGGATGCGGATGGAAATTGCCGCGAACAATATCGCCAATGCGCGCTCGACACGTGCCGGGGGAAAGGGTCCGTTCCGCCGCCAGCAGGTGGTGTTCGAATCGGCACTCGCCGACGACATCCGGGGACCGCGGGGTAAGGCCAATGCATTGGGAGGAGTGCGTGTCGTCGGCGTCTCCACCGACTCGTCGCCCTTTCCCCGCGTGTTCGATCCCGGCCATCCCGATGCGGACAAGGACGGCATGGTCACCATGCCGAACGTCACGATGCCCTTCGAAATGGTTGACCTCGTCACCGCCAGTCGAGCCTATGAGGCGAATCTTAAGGCCCTGTCCGCCTTTCGTCAGATGGCCGAACAGTCGCTCTCACTTTTGCAGCAGGTTCGTTGAGATCCCACCCCCTGATCCGAAGATGACGTTTCACGCCGCGCAATGGCTTCGTCACCTAAAGCGCCTGTTGAGAAGGACCGGCCGTTAATGAGGGATCTTTGAGACCTCGCGGACGCTTCGAGTGATGCCCCACTGATTCGACCAGACAATTCGGTCTCGGACCTCATGCAGGTTTCTTCTGTCAGCGCTGTCTCGCCGGTCGCCCCGTCCACGGGAGCTACGGCCCCGCGCGCGGTCGGCGACGACGGAGCCCCATTCAGCGATCTGATGTCGCGAGTGCTGCGCGAAATCAATCAACCCCAACTGCAGGCCGAACAGAACGTCCACAGCTTCCTCACCGGGGAAACCGACAGCGTTAACGACGTCGTCCTCAGCGTCGCCAAAGCGGACCTGACGTTTCGGCTGTTTATGGAGATTCGGAATCGGTTGATCAGTTCGTACCAGGAGATTCAGCGCATGCAGGTGTAATCCGCCCGTGGTGAGTTGGCGGGCAATCAGATGAAAGCACGGCGCGATCAGACGCACGGCCAGGCATGAACTTCGGCCAATACTCGCGTAGCCGCGATGATGGACAGCAGGCAGACGGAGCAGCCAAGTGGAGAGTCTTAAACAATTTCTGACGGCCGGACGAGACCTGTGGGACCGCTGGACGCTGTCCCAGCGGACGCTCGTCGTCATGGCGTCGCTACTCAGCGTGCTGACGATCGTCGGAGTCGGCGTCTGGTCGACGCGGCCCGAGATGGTCATGCTGGCCAGTCGCCTTCCTCCAGACCAGGCGAACGATGCGATTGCGCAACTCGAAGCCGCCGGAATCTCCTATCAACTGAGCTACTCGGGATCGACGATTCTGGTGCCCCGCACGGAGATGAATCGCGCGCGGCTTGCGGTGCGGGAGCTGCTCGGAGATCAGGGAGCCAGCGGCGAACTCCAGGACAGCATCTGGGCCGATCCCAATCTGCAGCACGTCCGCATTCAACGTCAGCGTGAACAACGGCTGGCGAAGTCCATCTCCCGCTTCACTTCGGTTCGCGAGGCGGTGGTCCATATCAGCGCCCCCCAGCCGAGTCCTTTTGTCCGCAACCAGACCCCCGTGACGGCGAGCGTCATCGTGGACCTCGCCCCCGGCGCCATGTTCTCCGCACAGGATGCATCCGCCATCGTCGCACTGGTGTCTCACGGAGTGGAAGGCCTGCGCCCCGAAGGCGTCACGCTGATGGACACAAACGGACGGCTGCTCAGTTCGGGCGGCGATCGACATGGCGACATCAGCGGGCAACTCGAATATGTCGGCATGCTGGAAAGCCATCTGGCTTCGAAAGCGGAAGTGTTGCTTTCGCAAATGTTAGGACCGGGCCGCGCGATGGTCCGCGTGACGGCCGCCGTCGACTTCACTCAATCCGAGCGTCAGGAGACAACCTACGACCCCTCCACCAAGGTCAAGATTTCCGAGACGGTCAAGTCAGAAACTCATACCGGGACGTCGTCGGGGCCGGCGGGCGGACCGGCGGGATCGTCGTCCAATAACACTCCCTCCGCGTCCGGGTTTGGCGGCAGCGGTTCCAAGATCGAAGAGAATACGACGTCATACGCTAATACTGAAATTCGCGACACGATTAAGGAAGCGCCCGGTCGGATCAAGCGATTAACCGTTGCGGCAATCGTCGATCTGGCCGGCCCCGGCGACGGCGCCGCAGCGTCAATCACGACGGCAGATGTCGAATCGCTGATCAAGCAGGCTGTTGGTTTCGACGCCCAACGGAGCGACGAGATCAACGTCGTTGCGGCAACGCTGGCCGGCGCGGCCGACTTCGTCGCGCCGCCGCAACCGGTCTGGCAGCAATATGAATCATTGCTGCGGAACGCGTCGCTCGGATTGGCGGCATTGCTGATGTTCGCATTAGGCCTGCTGCTGTTGCGGCGACTACGGCCTGTCGTGGTTCATGCAGCCGATGCCGAGCCGGCCGCGGAATCCATTCGCAAACTTGCAGAGCTGTCGATTCGCGCGCGTCAGAATCCGGAGCTTGTCGCGAAGGTCCTGGAAAACTGGCTGGACGATGAAACCCCGGCGGCCGACGCTCGGCCCGGGACGACGACGGCCGGGCGGGCGGCGGCGTAAGAGAGGGCCGAATCAATGGACAATTCGGCTGATCGCGCAGCGCTGCTCCTGGGACTGCTGGGAGACGACGTCGCCGAAAGCATTCTGGCCCGGCTCAAACCGGAGCAGGCGGAGCGGCTGCGCCGCCGGCGCTCTGACGCCGTTGCTGCGGCCGGAAACCGCCGCCTTCGCACGAGCGTCCTTGAGGACTTCAACCGCTTTCTGAAGTTTGTGGAACAACAGGCGGAACCCGGCTTGCGACTCTTCGAGGGAGATGATGCCGCTCCGGAATCCGCCGGGGCAAAGCGGCGGAGCGCGGGCGCGAACCCGTTCATTGACCCACAAGGGGATCCTGCAGTCGGCCTGGAGCAGGTGACAGAATTTCAAGTTGCCGGGGCCCTCGAACAAGAGCCGCCGCGCGTCGCCGCATTGCTGCTGAGCGTCCTTCCACCACGGCGCTCGGCCGACATTCTCGCGCATCTCCCGGACCAGATGCGGGACAGAATTGTCCCGGAACTCGGGCGCGAGCAAACCGCCAGTCCGCCCGTCATCGAACGACTGATGCGTACCGTATTGCAGCGGGCGCTCCAGTTGCCTCGCGAAGGCATCGAACGCATCGACCGCGTACAACGTCTGGCGGACGTTCTGCGTGCCGTGGCGCGTCCGCAGCGGAAGCAGATGATGCAGACGCTCGAAGAGCATGACGCCGACACGGCGGCCGCCGTTCTGGAGAAACTGTATGTATTCGTGGATCTCGAATCGGCGAACGACCGGCTGGTCCAGAAAGTCCTGACCGAAGTGGACGGGACGACCCTGGCGACGTCGCTCGCCGGCGCGAGTGACGGCGTTAAAGAGAAGATCTTCAGCAATCTGTCACGCCGGGCCCAGGCGTCCCTGCGTGAGGAACTGGAGTTTCAGAGAAACCTTCCAACCGCCCAGGTTCAAGCAGCGCAGCGCGAGATCGCCAAGACGCTCGCGCGGGCCGATCAGGAGGCGGAATGAGCTATGTTCTCCGACGCACACTGGTCCTGGATCGAAGTCCGCGATCGCTGCGGGGACGCCTCGTCTCGGGTGCCGCCGCTGCGCCGGAGCCGACTCCCGCACCGCCAAAAGTGGACACGTCCATCGATGGTGATGCGGCACTGGCAGCGACGATCCACGAAGTGCGCGCAATGCGAGAAGCCGTCGAACAGGCGGTCGAGGATGCCGAGCAGTTGCGGCGTCAATCGTTGCAGGAGTTTCAACAATTGGCGGTGGAACTGGCTGTGGCCATCGCCGGCGAACTGGTGTTTCGAGTCATCGACGCCGAGCAGTTCGGCGTGGAGTCTCTGGTCAGTGCAGCCGTTGATCGACTGGGACTCGATTCGCCCCTCCTCGTTTCGTTGCATCCTCTGGATGTCCAGTTGCTGGAATCACAAACCGGCGACAAGCCGGGGGAATCGCGGCGGGGGGGCCTCACTGTCCGGCCTGATCCGACGTTGCCGCGCGGCCATTGCCGCGCAACGAACGGGACGACCGCGCTATTGTCAGAGTTTGGGTCGCGGCTGGATGACATTCGAGAACTTCTCTGGGAAGGATTGGACGATGCTCAGATTGAACGCCGCCAAACTGCAGGAATCGGTGCGGCGCTCAAGCGCTTTCCGGACCGTCGGCAAACTGCATAGTGCTCGCGAGTTGAAACTGGCGCGACTCTCCGCCGGCATCGGACAGTTGTGCGAAGTCCGGCGTCCCGATGGACGGGTGGGACTTGGAGAAGTCGTCGGATTCGAAGGCGAGTATGCTCAGCTCCTCGGTTATCACAGTGACTCCGGATTGCAGCCGGGGTTGGATGTCGTCGTACGCTCGCGGCCTCTCAAGGTTCCTGTCGGCCGCGAACTGCTGGGGCGTGTGCTCAACGGCATCGGCGAACCGATTGACGGCCGCGGGCCCCTCTTCGGGCGTGACTACCGCACCGTGCATGCACGCATTCCCGGACCACTGGAACGCCCGGCGATCCGCCAGCCATTCGTGACGGGACAACGTGTGATCGATGGCTTGCTCACCATTGGACTCGGCCAGCGTGTGGGTGTCTTTGCCGGCAGCGGTGTAGGAAAGAGTACTCTGCTGGGCGAAATCGCGAAGGTCGCACAGTCCGATGTCAACGTCATCGTGCTTGTCGGCGAACGAGGCCGTGAAGTCAGACCGTTTCTGGAGGAGTGTCTCGGCGAACAAGGGCGGGCCCGCTCGGTTGTTGTGGTGGCCACCTCGGATGAAACCCCTCTGATGCGCGTCCGCAGCGTGAGCACAGCGATCTCGATCGCGGAGTGGTTCCGCGACCAGGGACTGCAGGTGCTGGTCATGATGGACAGCATCACGCGGCTGGCCATGGCGCAACGCGAAATTGGCCTGCTGTGCGGCGAACCTCCCGGATCGCGAGGCTACCCTCCGTCGGCCATTCAGTTGCTGGCACAGTCACTCGAACGGTTGGGCACGTCCGCACAAGGTTCCATCACCGGTCTCATCACGGTCCTCGTCGATGGGGATGATCTGGATGAACCGGTTTCGGACGCCGTGCGTTCGATCCTCGACGGGCACATTGTCCTGAGTCGCAAACTGGCCGCCAAAGGGCACTACCCCGCCGTTGACGTCCTGTCGAGTGTGAGCCGACTGTTCACCGATGTGACGGATGCCGCTCATCAACAGGCGGCCGAACAGGTCCGTGCCATGCTGGCCACGTATGACGAAATGTCCGATCTGATCCAGATCGGCGCATACACATCCGGCAGCTCTCCCCTTGTGGACCGGGTCATCGAACTGCAGCCGGCGATTCAGGCCCTGCTGCGTCAAGCGACGGGTTCGGTGACTCCCTTCGACGAGACGCGGAAGGCCCTGATCGCCCTTGGGCAGCGCTGGCCGAGTGCCGGGAGGGCGTCATGAAGCGATTTCATTCGCCCCTGTCGCGTCTTCTGCGGGTCCGACAGCAGTTGCAGCGCATGGCGCGACTACAAGTGGCGCAGGCGCGCGCCGCGTTCGACACGGCCTCCGCTCGCACAGCCGCCGCGCAGAGACAAGCAGCACTGCAAACCGGAGCGCTGGAGAGTCGCCTGACTCAGCCGGGTCCACCCTTTCTTGTGCAGCAGTCGCTGTTCGAGCTGAGGGCGCTCGAATCGATGGTTCACCACTGCCGCGAGGTGGAAGCGGAAGCCGCTGAGAGGCTGAAGACGTCTGTTGAGGCGTATCGTGCCGCGCAACGGGCGGCGGAGACCGTTGAGCGTGCGGTCGAACGTCATCGGCAGGATCATCGACGCGATTCGGCACGAGCCATGGCCGTCGAATTGCAGGAATGGGCCATGAGGCCCGATCGGTCCCCCCACACTGGAGACCGGGAGGAAGTAAGACATGCGTAACGCCATTCTGATGCTTCTTTTCGCCGCAGTAGCCTTCGGTGCGTCAGCTGCAGGCTCCTTTGTTCTGAAATCGAAGTCCCCACCTGCAGGCAATCAGGAAGCGACTGACGAGGCGTCTGCCAGTACGTCGACGGGCGATCAACAATCGGGCACTCCGACAAGTGCCGCCACGCCCGATGCCGACCTGCCGGTTGCCGTGCGACCACGGCCGATGAGCGTCGAGGAAGTGCTGCGGTTTGGCATGGGGTTACGAAAGCGGGAGGAGCAACTCGACTCGCGCGCGAAAGCGCTCAACGAGGAGCAGGCCCGGATGCAACTCGCGCTGGCCGATATTCGCGGCGAGCAGCAGCAGATTGAGGGCATGCAGGCCAGGTTGCAGGGACAAGCGGAGATCTGCCGGTCCATCCTGGGGGAGATTCAGCAGGCCCGGCAGAATCTGGCCGCAGACCGCGATCAGGCGAAGGAGGAACTGAATAAGTTTGAAGAAGTGCGTCTCGAATCGGACGCGGAAGAACAGCAGAACATCAAGACAATGTCCGAGTGGTTCCGCGGCATGGAACCCGAGAAGGCGGCCGGCGCGATCAAGAAACTCGCCAATGAAGGCAAGACCGATCTGGCCGTCAAGATTCTGTCAAACTTCGAGGAGCGGGATGCCGCCAAAATTCTGTCCGCTCTCGACGATTACGCATTGATGGTTGAGTTGGCCGAGAAATTCAAGAGCTACAAGCGGCCGCCGCGCAAGGAAGCCGCACGACGCCGGTAAGAGAAACCGCCGACGCAACCAGGGAGTCAGGCATGGATGCCACCGCTGTCAATTCGATCACACATGATCTGCTCGTCACCGGGATGCTTCTGGCGACGCCGGCGGTGGTGGTGAGTCTGATCGTGGGACTCGCCATCGCCATCATGCAGACGCTGACGAGCATCCAGGAGCAGACGCTCACCTTCGCACCTCGTATTGTGGCCGTCGGCGTCGTCCTGATGCTCACCGGACCGTGGACGATTCGGGTGCTGTCGAGCTTCACACTGCGGATGATGCATCACTTTGTGGAGGCGGGCCGATGATCGAATTGCTCGTCGTCCATTTCACGCTGACGCTGATTCGTGTAGCGGCGTTCGTCGCGTTTCTGCCGCCGACCTCGGGCAAGAACCTGCCCAACCTCGTGAAGGTCGGACTCGCGGTCGCGCTGACGCTGGTTGTGGGAATGCCGACGGGACTCGAATCGCTCCCCATGCTGGTGCGCGCCGCTGATGCCTGGCCCGCCTTCGCCTTTCTGGCCATTCGCGAAACCGTGTACGGCATCGGCCTGGCGATGTGCCTGGGACTGGTGTTGATGCCGGCGCGGATCGCCGGCGCCTATATCGCACAAGAAATGGGACTGACCATCGCCACCCTGACCGGTCCGTCGGACGATCAGCAAACGTCGATCGTGGGCGTCATTCTCGAGATGGCGGCCGCGATGCTGTTCTTCTCGCTGAACCTGCACCTCGCCGTCATTGCGTTCCTCAATGCGTCGTTTCAACGATTCCCGGCGGGGACGGCGTCGCTCGAGTTTTCACCCGGTGCCGTGCTGCACCAGGTCGCGGCCTCCATCGAAGCCGGACTCCTCATTGCCGCGCCGGTCGGCATTGTGCTCATGTTGGCGCTCATCGGCTCGCTGGTGCTGATGCGCAGCGTGCCGCAGTTCAACCTGTTTTCCATTGGGATGAGTGTGAGGATTGTCGCCGGATTGGGCGCTCTGCTCATCTTCGCGCCGGAAACGATGGTGCTGATTCGCCAGTCACTGCAGTGCATGATGCCCTGGGGGGGAGGGTGACCCGCCATGGCTGAAGAATCCCAGGACTCGAAAACAGAAGCCGCGACACCCAGACGGCGCGAGCAGGCGCGCGAGCAGGGGCAGGTCGTCAATAGCCCTGACCTGCAGGCCGCGTTGCAGTTGCTGGCCGGGGCCGGGCTGTTGACGCTCGCTGGCGACTGGTTTGTCAGGGAGATGGGGGGCGTCACGGCGGGCTATCTCACACGATTGTCCTCGACGGAGTGGACCGCCTCGCACACGGTCCGCCTCGGTCAATCCGCCGCGATGGATCTTCAGCGGCTGTGCGTCCCGTTCGTCCTGGTGATTCTCGTGATTGGCATCCTGTCGGCGTTCGCACAGGCGGGACCGCTGGTCATCGTCCCGCTCAAATGGAACTGGGAACGGCTTGACCCGCGCAGCGGATGGAACCGCTTGTGCTCACTGGAAACGCTGATGCGGGGGACGATCGCTGTCTGTAAAGCGGCCCTCATCGCGTCCGTGGCGATCGCGGTTGTGTTTGTCGGCCGCCAGGCGATTGCGTCGACGGGCTTCCAATCGTTCGAGGCCGCGTGCGGCGATGCCTGGGACGTCTGCCGCCGCCTCCTGCTCACTTTATCAGGCGTGACGCTCGGGCTGGGCGTGCTGGACTTTGGTTTCAAGTGGTACCGTCACGAACAACAGCTCAAGCTGTCGCGGCAGGAGCTGAAGGAGGAACAGAAGGAGGATGCCGGCGATCCTCATCTCAAGGCGCGGCTGCGAAAGCTGCAGCACCAGGCCACGCTGACCAAAGGTCTGAACGACGTCCCCAAGGCGACTGTCGTCCTGACCAACCCGACCCACCTGGCGATCGCCCTGCGGTACGAACACGGCGTGACAGCCGCGCCAATTGTGCTTGCAAAAGGCGAAGGCCTGATGGCGCAACGCATCCGCCGGATCGCTGAAGAGCACCGCATTCCCATTCAGGAACGACGTCCGCTCGTCCGCGCCCTGTACAAGCTGGTTCACGTCGGCCAGGAGATCCCCATGGAGTTTTATCAAGCCATTGCAGAGATTCTGAGCGGAATTTACCGCGCCCGGAACGCGCGTTCGATTGCCGACCGCGACTAGGCTGCCGGGCATCCCGCGGAAACGGGGAGATTTTCTGAGAGCAACGTTGACACACGAAATGGCGACCCGAAGAACAAGGGCGGATAACGAAAGGCGATGCTTCCCAACGTTGCCCTCGCTGACGCTTCGGGCTTCTACGAAGTATTCGAGCGCGCATTGAAATGTGACGCTGGCTCTGCCGGCGCAATCGAAATCATTCCCTGAATGTCGAAATCTGGCAGAGCCAGAGTTACTTCCGACGCCGCATCGGGTTTCGGAGAACGAGGAGCATTGATATGGACATCGCCACAGTCATCGGCCTGGTGATGGGCATCGGCCTGGTGGTGGGATCGATCTTGATCGGCGGCGGCGGGCTGGGTCCATTCTGCGACATCCCGTCGTTGATGATCACCGTCGGTGGATCGATCGCGGCGATCCTGATGAACTTCCCGATGAAGAACGTGATCTCGCTGTTCTCGGTCGTCAAGAAATGTTTCACCGTCGCCCTGCCCTCGACGGCTGAAGTGATCGACAAATTTCGCGAACTCTCGACGATCGCCCGCCGCGACGGCCTGCTTTCTCTGGAAGGGGAACTCGAGAAGATCAAGGACACATTTCTCATTCGCGGCCTGGAGATGGTCATTGGGGGAAGCACCGCAGAGGATGTCCAGAGCGTGCTTTCAACCGAAGTCAGTTACATCGAACTGCGGCACCGGAATGGAAAGAAGCTGCTGGACGCCATTGCCGCAGCCGCACCGGCCTTCGGCATGATCGGGACGCTCATTGGACTCGTCCAGATGCTTCGCACGCTGGATGACCCCAGCAAGATCGGCCTGGGCATGGCGGTTGCGTTGCTGACAACGCTGTACGGGGCGTTGATCGCCAACCTGCTCTGCCTGCCGCTGGCCGGAAAACTGGAGACCCGCAGCCAGGAGGAGATCATGCTCCGCGAGCTGATGATCACGGGCCTGACCGCCCTCGTGGAAGGACATCCACCGCGCGTCGTCGAGGAGCGCCTGAATGCCTTCCTTTCCCCATCCAATCGACCGCTGCAGAATGCCGCCTGACCAAAGCCCCCGTCATTCCGCACATGCGTTGGAAGTTCGTTGTCGGGTGAGGCGCCCATGGCCAAAGAACAGCCCTGCAAATGCCCTGATCCTCCTCCGGGAATCCCGGCGTGGTTCATGACTTACAGTGACGTGATCACTCTGTTGATGACGTTCTTTATTCTGCTACTGACCTTCGCGACCAGCGAGCCGGAACACTTCGCGCGAATGCAGTTCTCCATGTTCGGTGGAGGTTCGTCGAGTGGTCTGGCCGGCAGAAATCAGGATGCGTTCGACAAGAACTCCGTCCTGCTGCGCGTCCGTCCGAACTCGTCGCGATTGACGATTCGCGGGAGTGAGACGCCGCCCATCGATACGGACCCGAGCTATCAATCACTCGGCGAGGGAGTGGAATCGCTGGAGAACTCACATGACCTCGCGAAGACCGATCGCCTCTCGTTCACGACGCCGTTGTCGGCCATGCTGACCCCTGAAGGAAACGCGACGGCGGTCGGCCAGCAATTGCTGCGGATGATTGCCACCCAGATGCGACGGATGCCCATTGATGTGCGGCTGGACGTGAGCCGCCCGGAAGACGTCGACGCCTGTTTGCGACTGGTTCAGGACCTGGTCGCCCAGGAGAAAATCCCACCGTCCCGGGTCTCCATCGGCGCAGGACCTTCCTCCGTCCCTCCCGGTCAACTGCGCGTCGCACTGAAACGCACGAAAGCGGGAGTCTGACAGATGGCCGGAAAGTGCAAATGTCCGCTGCCGGGGCCCAATATGGGGTATCTTGTGTCGTTCGGCGACACGATGACCGCCCTGCTGGCGTTCTTCATCGTCCTGAACTCTCTGGCCGAGGAACAGACCGGCGCCAATCTTCACGCCGGGACGGGATCGTTTGTTAACGCACTCAATTCCTTCGGAGTGCCGGGCATCTTTCCCTCGAAGCTTTCGTCGCAGATCTTTCAAATGGACCAACCCGGACCGGTCTATGTCGTCGGAGAAGACTCGGAGGAATCCACGATGCAGTCGACCGGGCCCGACAATACCGAAGACCGGCAGCGGATCGTCGATTGGGAACAGGAAGACTTTGAGCGATTCCTGATCGAGATTGACCGCTGGAATGAACTGACTCCGCAACCGACCGTCGACGGCGAAGTCTCTTTTGATCTGTTTGCGTTCCTCGGACAGAGCGGACGCATCGCGCCGGACGATTTTTTCACCGCCGCACGACAGCTGGCCCCATTGATGCGCAGCAACGAGTACGAACTGGAGATCGTCGTGTGGGCGACCACACCCACGGCAACCGCCTGGAAGCGCGCGCTCGAACAAGCGGCCGCCATCCGGCAGGAAGCCGTCGACTACCTGATGCTGGGCGATCGCGCTTCCCGTGTGACTGCCTCTGCGAAGCCGTGGGGTTCGTCAACAGACAAACGACCAACCGTCTCCATTGTCGCAAGGCGTTTGCAGAAGTAGCGCGGACGACGGTTTGTGGATTACCCGTGCGGATTGTCCGGCGTGCGTTCGATTTCGCCGCCACGCTCCGGTGAGACAAGTCGGCGGTCAAAGTAGTTGACCGACATCCCCGCATCAATCACCAGACTGCCCGCATTAATGCCGGACGAACGCGGACTCAGCAAGAATGCCACCGCGTTCGCAACCTCGTCCGTCTGCACGGCCCGCTTTCGCAGCGTCGCGGCTTCTGCGTAGAGGTAGCTGTCGACATAACCGGGAATTCCGGCTGAGGCAGACGTCTTGAGCAGCCCGGGGCAGACCGCATTAAACCGGACCTGAGAGAACTGCGCGAAGGA
>JAHBXU010000500.1 GCA_019636315.1 Planctomycetaceae bacterium
TTCGTATCCTGCGCGAAACATCAGCCATCGAGGGCCGAAATGCCGCAGCAGGTGAACGGTGGTTGGAAGTGTTCTGTTCAACGATCCGTCGTTGATGTGAGTACTCGTTTAACCGCACATCTCCTTTGTGCGGCGCCCCGCGCGTCATCCGCCGATCGTCGTCATGACGTCGACGATGCGTTCCGCAGCATGGCCGTCCCATTTATCGGGGACACGGCCCGCTTTCCCCTTTCCGGCGAGGATCTTGTCGACCTCGGCCCGCAACAATTCCATATCCGTCCCGACAAGCGTGTTCGTGCCTTCGGTGGCCGTGATCGGTCGCTCGGTGTTTTCGCGGATCGTCAAACAGGGGACGCCCAGGGCGGTCGTCTCTTCCTGCAATCCGCCCGAGTCCGTGATGACGAACCGGGCATGCTTTTGCAGTGCGAGGCTTTCAACATAACCCACCGGGTCGGTGACGATCACGCGGGACGTGCTTGCGAGTTGCCGGACGCCCCCACTTTCGAGCGCATCGATGCGTGCTTTGGTGCGGGGGTGAATGGGGAATACGATTGGCAGCTTCCGGCTGATGTCGCGAAGGGCTGCAAGAATCTCACGAAGTGTGGCCGGGACGTCGACGTTGGATGGCCGATGCATTGTCAGCAGGGCATAGTCGCCGTCGAGACCGGGGATATCGGGCATCCGCGCCTGCTCGACCAGATGCCGCACCGTGTCGATCATCACGTTGCCGACATACCGGATTTTCTCACTCGGGACCCCCTCGCGTGCCAGATTTCCCTCAGCTTCGGGAGACGACGTCAGCAGCAGATCAGAGAGTTGATCGGTGACGAGGCGGTTGAGTTCTTCCGGCATGGTTCGATCGAACGAGCGCAGGCCGGCTTCGACGTGGGCCACTTTGATGCCCAGTTTGGCGGCCACCAGCGCGGCAGCCACCGTCGAATTAATGTCACCATAGACCATGACCCAATCGGGGCCATGCTCCAGCACGACCTCCTCAAAGCGGAGCATGATCTCGGCCGTCTGCCTGGCATGCGAGCCGGAGCCGACCTCGAGGCTGACATCAGGCCGCGGGATCTCCAATTGCTCAAAAAAGATGTCGGACAGGTTGGGATCATAGTGCTGCCCGGTGTGCACGAGCGTCTGGCGCACGCCGGAATGTGACCGGAACGCGCGGATCACCGGCGCCACTTTCATGAAGTTCGGTCGGGCCCCGACGACATGTAACAGGTGCATTGTGTCTGCCTGAAGATGGTCAAAAGTGTGACCTGATGAAATGGCACGCGAATGCGGATCACGACGTCATCCGACGTGTCACCGGGAAATGTTGTGGAATCTCCATGTCGGCGTTCCGGGGCGCGAATCCACGATGAAATTGCGCTTCAAAAGTTCAGGGCTCCAACGCGGCGTACGACGTTGTGACGATGGGTGTGCCTGTGAGACACTTGCACGAAGCTTATTCCGCCAGTGTGGGCTCGGGGCTGTTCTGCAGAAAACCGTTGGCATTCAACGGGTCCGGCGATGTCTGCGGAGTCCGATTGACTCCGGTCGTATCGTAGTGGACCGTTTCATTGGTTTCGGCGGCGCGAACAACATCGATTGTCGCGCGGCTGACTTCGACGAGTTCATCGAACGGAATGGGAGGCGGACCGCCTTCTCGAACCGCACGCAAAAACGCCGCGACTCCGGCCGCATGGCCTTTGTCCTGCTTCCACAAGTTCATGCTCTTCAAACCGGACCAACCCACGCCGCGAAGTTTGCGGAAGTTGTCGAGCTGCAGAACGCGGCCGCCGCAGAAAACTTCCAGACGTTCCTTCGGCACGGCCCGATGGCCGTTTGCCAGATAGTGCACCGTCCCGATGGAACCGTCGGCAAAGGAAAGTGTGAATGTGGCGCGGTCGCCGCGGGTGGCGTCGCAGGCGGCGCGACTGAAGATGGCCGCCTGCACCGACGTGATGGGATGCCCGCACAGAAATCGCAGCAGATCGACGAAGTGGCAACCCTCACCAATGAGTCGCCCGCCGCCCACGTGCGGATCGTGCACCCAATGGTCGGCGGGAATCATCCCGGCATTGACGGTCATCACAAACGCCTTCGCTTCCTTGGCGCCCGCCAGCAATGTGCGCATGCGCTGGACATGCGGCGAGAATCGGCGATTGAACCCGACCATGAGCAAATGCGATGCGCCCGAAGCGGCGGTGACGACGTCGTCCAGTTGTCCAGAGTTCAGGGCGAGGGGTTTCTCAACAAAGACATGCTTGCCCGCATCGAGAGCCCGACAGACGAGATCCGCGTGGGAATCGTGCCGCGTGGCGATCACGATGACGTCGATGCCAGGGTCTGCAAAGGGGGCATTGATGTCGCTGGTGACTTCCCCAAAGCCGAACTTGCGACCGGCGACGGCGGCGGACAGCCCGCTGCGCGAGGCGACGACCGCCAGCTGGGCGCCGTGATTTTTGAACGCGGGGATCAAGACCTGCGAGGCGAAATTGCCCGCACCGATGAAAGCCACACGAGGTGCGGACGCCTTGCTCGCGCTGACCAGCCGACTCCCCTGCACGGTGGTTCGCTGCAGTTCGCCGTCGGAGCCGTGTTTCGGCTGAGGATAACCCAACAGCACGCCGAGCGACGGCTGATCGCTGGCGATCAGTGAATAGGCATCCGCCGCGCGGCTGAGGTCGAAGCGGTGGGTGATGAGCGGCTGCGGATCGAGGCGGCCGGCCTGCATCATATCGAGCACGGCTTCAAAATTTCGTTGTTCCGTCCAGCGCACGAACCCGAGCGGGTAATCGTGCCCCTGTTGCTCATAGGTGGGATCATATCGCCCGGGACCATACGAACAGGACACCTGGAAACTGAGTTCCTTTTCGTAGAAATCGGCACGCGAAAGCTGAAGGCCCGCGACGCCGACGAGCACAAGGCGCCCGCGCTTGCGGCACATGTGGGCCGCCTGCCGGACTGGTTCGTCACTCTGCGTCGCCGCGGTAATGAGGACGCCGTCGACACCCCGTCCGCGCGAAAACGCAATCGCCGCCGGAACAGGATCGCCGTCCGCCAGATTGAACACATCCGCCCCAAACTCGGCCGCCTGGGCGAGTCGCTGGGGGTTAAAATCGAGTCCCAGAACCCGGCAGCCGTGCGCGCGAAGGAGCTGCACTGTGAGCAGTCCGATCAGACCCAATCCGGAGACAACGAAGGCTTCGCCGAGCGTGGGTTGGGCAAGCCGGATCCCCTGCAGACCAATTGCAGCGACAACGCCAAACGATGCCGCTTCATCGGATACACCGTCGGGAATCCGTGCACACAGGTTCTGGGGAATGCAAACGACCTCGGCATGCGCGCCATTCGACAGCACTCGGTCGCCCGGTTCGAATGCCTGCACGCCGGTGCCGACTTCGAGGACCGTGCCGACATTGGAATAACCCAGCGGCACCGGCTGGTCGAGTTTATTCTTCACGGCCTCCAGCGTGGGCAGGAGTCCGTCTGTTTTCACTTTGTCGAGTACCTGACGCACCTTGTCGGGCTGCTGACGGGCTTTGTCCAGCCACCCGGCCTTGCCGAACTCGACGAGCATGCGTTCGGTGCCGGCGGAGATGAGTGTCGTGTGCGTGCGGATCAGAAGCTGCCCGCGCCCCACCTGCGGACAGGGGACGTCGCAGAGGAGCGTCTCGCCGTCTTTGACCGATTGAAGTATCTGTCGCATGCCATTCAACCTACCGCACGAGTGGGGGCGGAGTATAGGACGGTCGAGAAGATGGGCAAAGGTCAATCGCCGGCAGCCGGATGGCATGGCTGCCGCCGGGCATTCCTCTTGACGCATCCGAAGCGTTGTCCGAAATTCCGCCCCCTGCACCGATTTGCGAAGCCTGATTCCCCCCCAGAGCCTGCAGTGTGATGCCCGTTGTGTCCCCTCGAACGGTTGCTGCGGGACCGACGGTGGCGTCCCCGGGCCACCTGCTGCGAGGGGGAGGGCTCGTTTTCGGGTTAAGACTGGCGATCTCCGGGCTGATGTTCGGCATGCAGTTGATCATCGCCCGCGTGCTGGGTTTAAGTGAGTTTGGAATCTATGCCTATGCGATGGCATGGGTGCACTCAC
>JAHBXU010000501.1 GCA_019636315.1 Planctomycetaceae bacterium
CACGTAGGCCCGGTACACGGCGGGGTGCTGACCATAGTGAAAGGACGCCCCGTGAACGGTATGCACGGCCGGAATCCCCAAACTCGCCGCCGCCGAACGCCCGAGGACACCCGCCTTGCTCGAATGGGTGTGCACGATGTCGGGTTGGATTGTGCGCAGCAACTGTTGCAGACGGCGATGACTCTGCCAGTCGCGACCGGGATGAATGCTGCGGCGGAGTTCGGGAACCACATGGATTGGAAAGCCGGCGAGTCCTGCACGCTCCATCAAGCTTCCCTCCGGTCCCAGCGGCGGACCGGTGATCAGAACGACGTTGTCCCCGTGAAGTCGATGCTGGTCCTCGACGGTGTGCAGCGTATTCTCCTGTGCGCCGCCGACGATCATCCTTGTGATGACATGGACCACCTTCACTCAGCCGCCTCCTGATCCACCGGCCGAACCGTGTCATGAGCCGGTTCGTCATAATTCACACACACCAGATAGAGGCCCTGAGGCGGTGCCGTCGGGCCCGCCTGCGACCGATCGCGACAGTGCAGGACGCGACGCACGTCGTCCGCCTTCCAGCGCCCGTGAGCGACTTTCACCAGGGTCCCGACAATCGACCGAACCATGTGATACAGGAAACCATCGGCCGCGATATCAATGGCGACCAGTTCACTGTTGTTCGTCCACGGACCGGCCTGGGTCCGCTGTTCGACCGAAAAATGAAACACCGTTCGCACGCTGTCTTCGTCAGGCTGAGATTTCGACTCGAAACTGCTGAAGTCGTGCCGCCCGATGAGGCATTGTCCCGCAGCGTGCATCGCGGCGACGTCGAACGAGCCCGGCAGATGCCAGACAAGGTCCTGAAGCCACGGCAATCGCCGCGAGCTGACGTCGATGAGATAACGGTATTGCTTGCGCGTCGCGGAATACCGCGCATGGAAATGGTCAGGGGCCTCGCGTGACTCACAGATAACAATGTCGCGAGGCAGAACACTGTTGAGTGCATCAGCAAAGCGGACGCCCGGAATTGTCGAATCGGTCTGGAAGTGTGCGACCTGCCCGAGGGCATGCACGCGGGCATCCGTCCGACCGGCCCCGTGGACCCGCACTGTTTCTCCCGTGAGCTCGCGCACCGCCCGTTCGAGCACCCCCTGCACGGACTGTTGATCCGGCTGCCACTGCCAACCGGCGTAGCGAGTGCCCTGGTACGCGATGGTCAGGCGGATGGTCCGTCGGGTCGCACCGTCCTGTCCGCGCGCGCCCGGCATCATCCACGTCGCCCGGTTTGCAGCGACTTGGGACGCTCCAACTTATCCCGGCGACCCACGGATCCCGTGACTTTTGACTCCGGCGGCTCAATTGTTGGCGCCGATGCAGGACTCGCCACAGTGCGCGCAATGAGTGTTCCCAGGGAACCCGCCAGCAGTGCTGGGAGAAAGACAATGTCGCCATACAGTGCTGCCGCGATCATTGCGGCCATCAACCAGCCAAAGCGGCTGACGAGCAGCAAGTCCGCAAAGATGAGCATTAACAGGCCCAGGCCGATGGCCGCGCTCGTTTGCCACATCGCCGGACCGCAATGTGCTAAGCCCAGCGAAATCGCCTCCTCGCGCGTCAATCCCTGGCGAATTCCTTCTCGGAACCATGTCAGCAGGTGCAGGGTGCCGTCGACCGCGATGCCGAGCGCCACAGATGCCGTAATCATCGTGCCGATGTCGACTGGAACACCGGCCAGCGAGATGATGCCGAACACAAGAATGATCGGCTGGACGTTGGGGAACATGGAGATCATGCCGGCAACCGGATTCCGCAGCATGATCATCATCATCACGGAGATGACGAGGAACGCCAGACCGAAGCTCTCGATCAGGCTTTCCACAACGGCATTCTGTGTTCGCAGGAACAGCGGCACCATGCCCGTCACCACATAGGATGTACCTGGCATGTCCTGGAGAACTTCGGCAACCGCCCGCTCCAGATCGGCTGTCAATTCGCTGTAGTCCAGATCGGTCATCAACGCCACCTGAGCACGGACGCGCCACAGCTCGGCTCCCGGTGGGATGTCAACGGTGTGGTCGCTGAAGCGCAAGACGAGGGGTGTGTTGGCCGTCGACACCAACGATTGCTGCCCTTCCTCTTCAGCCGCCGCCAGGAAATTGTTAATGCCGCGCACGGTATGGCCGTAACGGGCTCGAACCGGGATGCTGGCATCCGCGGGAGGGACTTCCAGGGGGGGACGAAAGTCCGAAAGGGCGAGCGTGCCGCTGATCTCGGGATGTCCCGCCACGAGACTCTTGATCTTGCGGACCAACTCCATCCGCTCGACCGACGTCAGTCGCCGGGGCTCAGCGCCACGTGACTGTTCGTTGTCGATCGGTTCGTCATCGGCATCTTCGACAAACTCCTCTTCCTCCATTGCGGTTGCAAGTTCATCACGGACTTCCGGACTGAAACTCACGACAACCTCGACAGGAGCGATCCCTGCCAGATTCTCTTCGAGATACTGGTAGTCCTGATAGATGCGGGTCGTGGGTTTGAAGTACTTGATGACCTTGGTCTCTGTGCGAAACCACTGGAGTCCAAAAGCGCCGAAGCAGATCAAGGCCATGTTGACAGCCACGACGGACGTGCCGTGCCGCGCCAACCACCGTCCCAGTCCGCGCCAGATGGAGTGATCCTCGTCATGCACCGCGGGAATCGGCCCCTTCCAGAGTCGCAGCATCGCAGGGAAGCCAATGAGGATGGCCGCCAGTGATATCAGACAGCCGATCGAAGCGAAGATCCCGAACTCCCGAACCGGTCTGAGAATGCTGGTCACCAGCGAGGCCAACCCGATGGCGGTCGTCACGCTGGCCAACGCGCAGGGTTTCCAGCCGATGCGAATCGCTTCCAGGACAGCACCGACCTTGCCTTGATCGGCGGCGTGCTTCCAGTAGTTGGCAATGTGAATCGCGCCCGACGACGTCAGCACAATCAGCAGGTTGGGCATCACGATCAGGACCATGTTGAGCGTGTGGCCCGTCAGCGGAAGCAGCGCCATTGTGACCACCGCCACGAATATGTCGGTCAGGAGAATTAACGTGGCGAGCCATGTGCTCTTCAGCACCAGAAACGCCAATCCCACCCCAACAATCGCGGAGAGCATCACGGGAGATCGCTTGGGCAGGTTCCACCACGGATAGTCCGTATTCCACATCGAACCCTGGGCGGCGCGATTGAGTTCGTACCGTCCATAGGGACTGCCTCCCATATGCAACTCCGCCTCGGGGATTCCGACGCGGACAGCCGCGGCTCGAATGTCGGCGATCGTTGTCGCGATGCCTTCATCACCCGAATCGCTGATCGCCAGCATGACGGCGACCGGTGCTCCCGGCGCGTAGAAGGCGTCCTCGACGAGGGCCTTGCCGTGTCGCCCCACAAGGTTTCTGCTGAGTTCAATGACTCGTTGAGACACCGGCGACTGAGGCGTCATTCCCGCCCATTGCATCTGAAAATCATGGGCTGCCGGCAGGGGATACGGATCATCAGCGCCCGGCCCCGAATATTCGTCCGCTTGGAATGACTCCTGCGCCGGGGGAGTCGTGGACGACGTCACAATCTGCTCGGCCTCGGGAGAAAGGAATCGCACTTCGATCCCGACCTGCTCGCGCGCCCGCCGCCGAATCTCTTCCACGACGACGTCCTGCTCGAGTCGCCCCTCGGGCGTTAACCGGATCTTGAGCGGCCCCGCACCAATCACGACGCCCAGGAGCTGAGTGATTGCGGTGTCTCGATCGACGTTGTTGTCCAACATGCGCCGAATGAGGTCTCGCGGTGTGCGCACTTCGCTGAAACCCGGTTTGAGCTGTGTGCGTGTTCCCAGTTCGTCCGGCAGACCCGCCAGTTCCGCGGCGAACGCCTCGACACGGGGATCGTTGAGTGAAGCTCCCTCCCAGGAGATCAGCAGCCCCGCCTTGTCGCCGAAATGTGTATGGAACCACTCCAACGCGACCGCATGCGGATCCTGTGCGGGGAGCCAGGTTTCAATGCGGTTGTCGAGATGGATGTCCTTGAGCGCATAGAGCGCAAACGGCATCAGGGCCGCCATCCCGGCCAGAATCAGGAGGCT
>JAHBXU010000502.1 GCA_019636315.1 Planctomycetaceae bacterium
CGCTGATGTTGTCGACCTCTTTGCGCGTGATGCAGTAGATGATGCCCGACTCGTGCTTGTGGCGTTTGAGCACATTGCCGATTTGTCCGATCAGCCCGTCGCGGCGTTGGACCCGATACATGAGATTCGGTCGATCGAAACTCCCGACGAGAACTTCGGGATCGCGCAGTCCGAGTTGGCGGATGATATCGTCGCGAACCTGTTCGGTGGCTGTTGCGGTGTAGGCGTGAATCGCCGCATTGGAGAATCGCGTCCGCAGCAGGCTCAGCTTGCGGTAGTCGGGTCGGAAGTCGTGCCCCCACATCGAGACGCAGTGGGCTTCATCAATGGCGAAGAAGGAGACGTGAACGCTCTCAAGCAGATCGAGCAGCCCCTGGATCGACAATCGCTCCGGTGCCACATACAGCAATTTGAGCCGCTGATTGCGAATGTCGTCGGCGATCGTCCGCTTTTCGTCCGTCGAGAGCGTGCTGTTGATAAATGCCGCAGAGACGCCGCACGCACGCAAGGCGTCCACCTGGTCCTTCATCAGCGAGATGAGAGGAGAAATGACGATGGCCATGCCGTCGAGGCAGAGTGCAGGCACCTGATAGCATAGCGATTTGCCGCCGCCGGTCGGCAGGACGATCAGCGAGTCCCGCCCGCTGACGCCCGCCCGCATTGCCGGCTCCTGCAGCGGCCGAAACGCGTCGTATCCCCAATAGGTGCGCATCACCGTGCGCAACCGGTCGCCGATGCTCGCACTTGCTGTCTCCATGCGGGCATCCTATCACGATCGTCCGCACGACTCGACGGTTCGCATCCCAGGGGCGATGATGCGGGGGTAGGATTTCCGGGAGATGCGTTTGAAGTGCTGCCGTCCGGTCATCACGAAGATGCGATGCGGGAATGGGGCCGAGGAGACCTTGTCGCGTGAAGTTTCCGTTAAGGAGAGTCTCATTCAACGACAGTCACATCCGCCAACTGATTGTTTCCTGGTTGGACCTGAACTAGCATAACCTCGTGCGGCAGGCGGTGGACGAGTGCGAAGCTCGGTCGTGCCGCGGCCGCATGTGACGCGATTGACGGACAGTGGATTTCGCAAAGGGGGGCGCGTGCCCAACCTCCAGTGGTTGCATTCCCGGCTCTTCTGGACGATTGCAGGGCCGGCGATCGCTGCCGTTCTGATCACCGGATTAACGACCGCGCTGGCTGCGCCATTCTGGCTGACTGTCACGGCGATCCTGCTCATCGTCACGGCGCTTGCTGCCTGGATGCAACGGCGGGTGATTTCGCCTCTGGAATCGCTCGTTCGGACAGTGGAGCGGCATCGCACCGGATCCGGCAGCGAATCAGGGAGGACGGTGCAGGCATTCGGTCTCGGCGAGCTGGTAGAGGCCGTGGATGACTGGAACCGGCAGGTCTCCGATCGATTCTCCGAATTAGAACATCAGACCGCGAAGCACACGCGAACGGATCAGTTGCTGCAGACCGTATTGGGAACGATCTCGGAAGGGGTCGTGGTTGTGGATAGCGCGCAGCGGATTCTGTTTGCCAATGCCGCGGCACGTCCACTGCTAGACTTCGCTACGCGCGACGTACTCGATCAACCGTTATGGGAGGTTGCCCGGTCACCCTACGTGCAGGAGTTGTTGCAACCGGTGCTCGCAACGGGTGGGCAGAAACGCACCGAGTTTGAACTGCCCCGCACGCGGTCCGTGGTTGCCGCGACAGCGACGGCTCTGCCGGCAAAGCCAATCCCCGGGGCCGTTCTGATGTTGCAGAACGTCACGGAATTGCGGCGATTGGAGAAGTTGCGTCAGGACTTTGTCTCGAACGTCTCGCACGAACTGAAAACGCCTCTGACGTCGATCCAGGCCTACACGGACACACTCCTGGAGGGGGCTGTCGACGACCCCCAGTACAATCGGGAGTTTCTGGGACGGATCATGGAGCAATCCGAGCGACTATATGATCTGATTCTCGATCTGTTGCGACTGGCGAAGATCGAAACCCAACAGGAGGCGTTTGACATTCGCGCCGTCGAACTGCGCGGACCGATTGAGGATTGCGTTGCGTCCCACGTTGCGGTTGCTCGCTCCAAGTCGCTCGAGTTAACGCACGAGGGATGCAGCGAACCGATCTTCGTACAGGCGGACGCCCGGGAGTTGCGGACCATTCTGGACAACCTGCTGGATAACGCCATTCACTACACGCCCGTGGGAGGCCGCGTCGTGGTCCGCGTCGCGCGGGACGAAGCATTCGCCAGACTTCAGGTCGAGGATACGGGTGTGGGGATCGCCCGGGACCAGCAGGCCCGCATCTTCGAGCGGTTCTACCGAGCGGACCGGGCCCGCAACCGCGACCGCGGTGGGACCGGATTAGGGCTCGCCATCGTCAAACATCTCGCCCAGCTCTTCGGGGGATCGGTGGAAGTCGTGAGCGAACTGGGCCGTGGGAGCACGTTCACCGTTTCCCTGCTGCTTGCGGACACGGTCCATCCCGAACCCGAGCAGGCCGCGGCGACGTCGTAAGAGCCGCAATCGATTGACGAGATTGACGCCGTCCAGTGTCACCCGAAGTCTCAGCGAGGAATAACGGGGGTGTCGCTCGTTGTTGCTTTGGGCTACGAGCTTCTGATCAGGAGTCGGCGCAGATTTTGAGCGGGCGCCTGCACGACGAACGTTTGACGATGTCGCGAGGGACGACGCCTGGAGGCGTTCAAAGAGAGCCGGAGAGCGTGAGAGGAATCGCTCAGACGCCGGCGGCGGATAACGCGAACAGCCGCTCCTCTTCCACCAGGAATCGCATGCCCGTTTCGGGATCCAGCAGTCCATGAATTCCGGCGTCACGTTCGTCCGCCCGCAAGAGATGATGGCGGGACGTTGCGTAACTGAGGAACTCACGGGGTTCCACAAACTGACAATTGTCCTGTATCAGCAGTTGATGTCGTCGCTCCTGTCGATTCGTCATCTCAATCTCAACCTCGTGTTCACTGCACGCCGAGCACGACTAGTCCCAAGAGTGCTCCTGCAGATGACTAGCGAGGCGGTTCCCACCGCATCGAAGGCCGACATGGGCCTCATTCCCTACCTGAAAAATTCGCTGAGTCGAACTCCCATCCACTGAGGTGCAGACTAAACCAACCATACTCGTCCATGCAACGATGGCCGGTTCGAGTTTCTTCAGGTACGGTGACATACCATTCCGGGGACCTCACTGGTAAGCCTGCTGGCGGACAGTCCAGGGATGTCGCGATGCAGATCCGAGAACGCCCTTCATGCAGGGAACGCTCCAGGAATCAGGGTGTAACGTTATTTGGGACAAGAGGATGTGTTTGGCGCTTTTCAGCGGCCCGGCTGGAAATTCACCATTTCTTAACAAGGCTTTCGTCCGGATCTTAACATTTCGGCGCTAGATTACCGGCCGCGATCTGAACGCTGGAGACTCCTATGCCGATGCCCGTCTGTTTCCGATTGGTGGCCGTCATTGTGTTGGCGATCAGTTGTGCGGCTTGCACAGTTGAAGTCGCTGGTACGACGATTCAGGGCCGTTCCCGATCCGGCGGGAAGACGATTCGGATTGATGGTTCCAGCACGGTCGCGCCCGTTTCGTCCGCTGTGGCGGAAGTCTTCGAGGACCGGCATCCGGACGTGCCGCTGCGCGTCAATACGTCCGGGACCGGCGGCGGCTTCAATCGCTTCGGCCGCGCTGAAACCGACATCAACGATGCGTCGCGCCCCATCAATCCCAGGGAGCGGCAGCAATGCGAGGCGGCCGGAATCGACTTTGTGGAACTCACGGTCGCCATCGACGGATTGTCGGTTGTCGTTCATAAGGACAATGATTGGTGCAGTGCATTGACGGTGGATCAGTTGCGGGCCATCTGGGAGCGGGACAGCCGCATTGTCACGTGGAGTGATCTCAATCCCGATTGGCCGAGCAAGCGAATCGAGCTGTTTGCGCCGGACAGTAAGTCGGGGACATACGACTACTTTCAGGAAGCGATTCTTGGAAAGGATGGATCGCTTCGAGGCGACTACCAGGAGAGTGTCGACGACACGGTTCTGGCGACGGGAGTCGCGGGCGAGTTGTACTCGCTGGG
>JAHBXU010000503.1 GCA_019636315.1 Planctomycetaceae bacterium
GGCATCGATGATCCTCAGCGCCGCTGGATCAAAACGCATTGCGACAGCGTGCTGCATTGCGCCGCCAGCATGACGTTTCGCAAGGACGCGCGCGGCGAACCGTTCCGGACCAACGTCGACGGAACACGCACGCTGCTGGACCTCTGCCGTGATTGTGAACTCCGACAGTTCCACCATGTGTCGACCGCATACATCTGCGGCCTGCGCGAAGGGCGGATCCTGGAGTCGGAAACGGATCTTGGCCAACGATTGGGAAATGTTTACGAGGAAAGCAAGCTCCGTGCGGAGAAGCTCATTCGCACCGCCGAGTGCCTCGACCGTGTGACCGTCTACCGGCCGGCAAGCGTGGTGGGGAATTCGCAAACCGGTTACGTCACGAACTTTCACGGCTTCTATCTTCCGCTCCAACTGGCGTTCCTCATGGCGTCGCAGGTCAGCGTGCGCGACATGAACGACCGGTTCCTGTCGAGTCTGGGGCTGCGGGGTGACGAAGGAAAGAACCTCGTCCCCGCGGACTGGGGCGCCGCCGCGAGCGCCCATCTTGTGAGCACTCCCGATCTGCACGGAGAAACCTACCACCTCGCGTCTTCCAAGCCGACACCGGTCCGGCTGGTGCAGCAGGTGATTCAGCAATCCATTGAACAGTTCCATCCTCAACCGTTGGGAGATGCTCCGAGCCGCGTCGATCTGTCGGCCTATGAGTCCATGTTTCAACAATACATGCAGGTGTATGAGTCGCATTGGCGAAACGATCCCACATTCGATCTGACGCATTCTCAACGGGCGTTTCCGCATTTGCCTTGCCCTGAGATGGACCAGGAGACGCTCCTGCGGATCGCCCGGTATCCCCTGGAGCGAAAGTTCAATATTCCGCTTCACGAAGAGGTCGTCCGGGACTTTCCCATGCAGGAACACCTCGACCGACTGCTGGAACAAGGGAGGCGGCGGCCGGAAACGACCACCGATTGCATCGGGTTGCAGATCAATGGTGCGGGCGGCGGACAGTGGAGGCTCCTCGCTGACGCCGGGCAACTCTGCGGAGCGGACGAGGGGCTGCCTCCCGAAAAGGCGCCACGGCTCTATCTGACGGCGGCGACCTTCCGCGCCCTGATGCAGCAGAAAGTCACGGTCGAAGATTCGGTCAACGCCGGCGCTATTCTCGTCGAGAATGCTCCACGTGACACAACCGTCCTGATGGAGCTGTTGAAGCAATTGTTGGCCGCATAGTGTCCATGGGGGCAGGGGGAAGCAGCCTGCCGTCGTACGACTGCTACATGACCAAGCACCGTTCGTCAGATCACGGATCGCAGACCCCGCCTCGGCTTCCTGATTCAGAAAATGTCCGTCGACTTCACGAAAGTGATCCCCGTTATGCCGCTTGTCAGCCGTCCCGAATCGATTCCCGTGGCCATCATCGGGATGGGCTGTCGGCTGCCGGGAGCAGACGATCTCGATGCGTACTGGAAGCTCATCATCGAAGGCCGGTCCGCCGTCCGCGAGATGCCCGCCGATCGGATGGATCAATCGCTGTACTTCGATCCGGAAAAGGGAGTTCGAGGGAAGACATACTCCAAACTGGCGGCGACACTTTCCTCGCGCGAGTTCGACCGACAATCCTGCCCGCTCCCCGAAGAACTGATTCGTGGGGTCGACAATGTGCACTTGCTGATGTGCGGCGTGGCCGCGGACGCTTTGCGGCATGCGGGACTCGATCCATTCGCACTTCCCGATGCACTGCGGAACGCGGGCGTGTACATCGGCCATGCCCAGGGGAGTGAATTCGGTTGCGACACGACTTACGCAACGTGCGTCGGCGAAGCCGCCGAGTTCCTCCGCGAGGTTCCCGAACTTCAGAACCTTCCCCGCGCGGAACAGGACGAACTTGTTCGGGCGCTGGTATCAGAGGTTCGCGGCCGACTGCCGCAGCGCACGTCGGACGCCCCTGATGTCTCTGCGTCGATGGTCGCAGGAACCATTTCTCACGCATTCGGACTGAGTGGGCCATTCCTGGCGATCAACTCGGCCTGCGCCTCATCGCTGCAGGCCATGCTGCTGGGCGTCCGCGCGCTGCAACTGGGACAAATCGACATGGCGGTCGTCGGCGGCGCGTCCGACTGCAAGGGAGACACGCTCGTGCTCTTTTCTCACGCGCAGGCGATGAGTGCCTCCGACAGTCGCCCCTTCGACGCGAACGCCGATGGACTCATCGTGGGAGAAGGTTATGCGGCTGTCGTGCTGAAGCGGCTCGACCGGGCGCTGGCCGACGGTGACCGCGTGCTGGCCGTCGTGCGCGGGCTCGGCGTCTCGTCCGACGGTAAAGGCAAGAGCCTGTGGGCTCCGCGCAAGGAGGGGCAAACGCTGGCGATGCAACGTGCATACCGCGACGGCGTGGACATGTCCCGGTTGCAGTACATCGAGGCACACTCGACGGCCACCCAGCTTGGCGACGCAACGGAACTCAACACGCTTGCCGAAGTTCTCACCCCCCAATTTCCGCCGGGACACAAGATCCCCGTCACGAGCGTCAAGGCCAACATCGGACATACTCTGGAAACCGCCGGACTGGCCGGCGTCATCAAAACCGTGCTGTGCATGCAGCACGGCATCGTTCCGCCGGCGATCAACATCGC
The DNA here is from genome assembly GCA_019636315.1 of Planctomycetaceae bacterium. Taxonomy (GTDB): domain Bacteria; phylum Planctomycetota; class Planctomycetia; order Planctomycetales; family Planctomycetaceae; genus JAHBXU01. Next base: position 2,631 of record JAHBXU010000503.1, read on the forward strand.
GTCTCTCAATCCGAACATCGATTGGAAACAGGCGCCCGTGTTTGTGCCGACGTCGGCAATTCCCTGGCCGGCCCCCGAGGACGGTCACCCCCGGCGGGCGGGAATCAATGCATTTGGCATCGGCGGGCTGAACATGCACGTTGTGCTGGATGAGTTTACGGAGTCCGCTCGCAACCTTATCCGACCGCCGGCAAGCCCCGTGCGATCAGCGACCCGCATCAAGGACGAAGACGCGATCGCGGTGATTGGGCGCGGTTGCATCTTTTCCGGCGCCGCGAATCTGCAGGACTTCTGGCGGCTGCTGCAGTCGGGGGAAGACGCCAGGCGTCCCGTTCCTCTCGACCGCTGGCGCAGTGATCTCATCCCGCTGCCAAACCGCCGCACGTCGTCCACAACGTCAGAACCCGTGGGAGGCTTCATCACGGGGTACGCGCATGACTGGCGCAGGCACAAGATCCCGCCGAAGCAGATTCAACAGGCCGACCCGCTACAGTTCATGCTGCTCGATGCCATGGACGAAGCATTCGCCGAGGCGGGCTACGATCAGATGGACTTCGATCGTCTGCGGGCAGGCGTCGTGGTCGGCACGGAGTTCGGTGGAGACTTCGCGTTTCAGCTGCAGTTGGGTCTGCGTTTGCCGGAGCTGCAACGCATCATCGTCCGCCACCTGAAAGAGCGAGGCTGGAGTGAGCAGCAATCTGCAGCCGTGAGCGAACGCTATGCCGCGGTGCTCCTCGGACATTGGCCTGCACTCATTGATGAAACGGGAAGTTTCAGCACGAGCACCCTGGCGTCTCGGCTGGGAAAAACGTGGAACCTGATGGGAGGAGCGGCGGCGATTGACGCAGGGGATGCCTCTTCGCTGGCGGCACTTGCCGTGGCCATTGACCTGTTGCGCGCGGGTGATTGTGACCTGATGGTTTGTGCGGGAGCCCAGCGCCGCATGGGACTGCCGGAGTACGAAGCTCTGTCGCTCAAAGGTTTATTGCCGATGGGTGAGCCGCGTTCTCCGCTGGACGCGGCCTATGACGGATATGTTCCCGGTGAGGGCGTTGGGGTTCTTCTGCTCAAGAGACTGGCGGACGCACGCCGCGACGGCGATCCGATCCATTCGATCATCCGCGGGGTCGCCGCCGCGCATGCTCACGAGCCGTGTCAGGCCATGCGGCTCGCCATGCACCGCTCATTCCATTCCGGCGGACTCTGTCCGGAGGCGATCTCGGCGATCGAACTGGATGCCACAGGTTCGCGCAGCACCATCGAACGTCAGTTGACGGCGATCGCTCAGGTGCATGAAGCAACGCCGCGGCAGCGCCCTGTCTGGGTCAGCTCGGTCGCCAGCCAGATCGGCCACACGCAAGGCGCCGCGGGGGTGGCGTCGCTACTCAAAGCCAGTCTGCAGATTGAACAGGGCGAAATTCTGCCGGCACACGGAGTCGAGCATCCGG
>JAHBXU010000504.1 GCA_019636315.1 Planctomycetaceae bacterium
CTGCGTGACCGACGAGTGACACGTATGGCACGGCCGGTATGGTTCATCCCCGCGTTGAGCCTCGCCCCACCGGGAAACGCTGACGCTTGAACGCCCCTGAACGGGGGCCCCCCACATGCGCCCGTCACGACAGGACGCCACGGACATCCGACTCCGGCACGTCGGCGAAGAGTGCGACATGTCCGAGGCGCGTCGGTAGAATAAATCTGAGGGTGCCGCCGAGCGTCTTTTTGTCGAGTCGCATGCGATCGAGAATGTCCGTCGCCGCCCAGTGGGAAGTCTCCGGCCGCGTTGTGGGAAGCCCGAGCGCTGTGAGCAACGCCACCTGACGCTGCGTGACGGAGTGGTCGATCAATCCGCGAACTTCTGCCAGCCGCGAGGCATCGACCATGCCGATTGCCACGGCTTCCCCATGTAAGAGCTCGCCGTATCCCGCGAGCGCCTCATAGGCATGGGCGAACGTGTGCCCGTAGTTGAGCATGGCTCGCAACCCCGTCCGTTCGTATTCGTCCTGTTCGACGACGTCCGCCTTCAGCCGGCAACTGCGGGCGATCGCATGCGTGAGGACTTCGGGATCGCGCTCGTTCAATCCCTTCACGTGGACTTCCATGTAGTCGAAGAAATCCGCGTCGAGGATCACGCCGTACTTCACAACTTCTGCCAACCCGCTGCGATATTCACGCACAGGAAGTGTGGCGAGGACGTCCGTGTCGATGTAGACGCCAAGTGGTTGATGGAATGCGCCAATCAGATTCTTCGCGTGTGGGTGATTGATCCCCACCTTCCCGCCGACCGAACTGTCGACATCCGCCAGGAGCGTCGTAGGCACCTGCACGAAAGGAAGGCCGCGGGCGTATGTCGCGGCTGCAAATCCCGCCGCGTCCCCAATCACGCCGCCGCCCACCGCGACGACCAGCGTCCGTCGGTCAGCTCGCATGGCCACCAGCCGATCGTACATCTGGGCGATGACTTCCAGTCGCTTCGACTGCTCGCCCGGTTCGATGACGATCAGTTCGGTGGTCCAATCATCGAGCGCCAGGGAGCTTTGTACGGCTTCCGCGTGCGGCTGCACGTTTCTGTCGGTGATCACGGCGGCTTTGCGTCCTGTCGGCCATCCGCCGTGCTGCGCTCCCCACGTACGAATGTGGTCCGCAATCTGCATCAGACGGCCCCGTGCGATGACGATCTCGTAGCTCCGCTCCGCGAGCGCGACATTCACGATCAATGGCTCGAAATCACTCACTGCTGCACTCTCCTGCGCTCCCAGTTTCCCACCGGCGACCACCCACTTGCGACGCATCCTCGATCGCGGTGCGGAGGAACTCCACTCGACTTCAAGTCGCCCCCTCCTCAACCGCACCCTTCAGCAGAATAGTTTCTCCCTCCTCTCTCTGACAGGAACTGACGCACGTGCCGAGATTCAGGCCACTGCCGCCATGATGAAGATGATCGTCAAGAGCGTGAATGCCACCGTCAAGGCCTCATGTCCCATGCGGAGCCAGCGCGTGGTGAGGAACTCCCGCGCGTCGAAGTAGAACAACTGCAGCACCAGCCGCACGCCCCAGAAGAGCGCACCGAACGCACACACGGCCCGTGCCAGCAGAGAGCCGCTTGTCAGTTCGTGCGGCAAAAAGAGCGCCGCCAGGCCGAGGCTGACGATCATCAGCACAACATACCCGCCATAGACCCACATCAGTTGTCGGACGAGCGTCGGTAACGCGGCCAGCGTTGTCCGCCAGTCGAGCACACGCGGTACGAGAAAGCTCGCCGTCAGGATGCCAAACTGCACGACTCCGGCGATTCGCAAGAGCAATTCCAGTCGAACGGTCATGATGCCCCCCTTTCGTCAGCAGGCTCCGATCGCGGCCAGAAACGGCAGCACGATTCGCCTCAGGAACGGTTCATGAAACAACAGCGGCAGCGGTCCCAGAACGAAGGTCGTCGTCGCAATCCAGCCGCCGACGCCGCGATTGAGCCGCCACTTCCGCGCGAGTCGGGTCCGCTGCACCATTAATCCCGCGGCCTGCAACACGAAGTACAACGTCGGCAATCCGTATCCGCCCCCGGCTGGAACCGAGATCACCGCGTCATGTACGACACCCGAGAACAGGAATACGGTGAAAACCGCGCCGGATAAACCAAGCCGCGGTCTGAGCGGCTGCAGTACGAAGCGGTGCGAGAGATCTCGAAACGCCAGGTTCCACCGCCGGCTCCAGAACTCGGCGAGTGATGTTGATCGGTGCGGCGCATCCATCAGCGGCCGGACGTCATACCCGGCGGTCTGCCAGGCCAGCGCCAGCAGATGAAACGTCCCCAAGTGCAGCAGAAATCCGAGGCCCACGATTCCCACCCACGCAGCAGAGAGCGGCCACTCCTCGGGAACATGCCGTACTCCAACCCAGAGGAGAACGATGCCGAGCAATGTCTTGCCGGCCGCCAAGAACCATTCCGATGGGACGGGACAAGAGCGACGCTCCTGGACGCAATCAAGAAACGGTCTCGGATCGAGTCCGGGCCAGGCGCAGAGATACCCTGCTGATCGGCCGACTGGCAGCCGCGTCATCGCCGTCTGCCACGTCAAGACTTTGCAGCCAAAAAAGACGGCGATTGCGACTAACCACATGACGGCCCATGCGGGCTGCGTTGTCATCCGCGACAGGCTGGCGGCTGGTTCGTACATCGAGGCACATCTCCCGAGACTCGAACCGCAGTGTCGCTTGCCGATTAACTGTGAATGGGACAATCTCGCCATCGACCGGACTGGTTATTATGCCCATGCCGAATGTGATTGAACTCAGCTGACCAACACCGAGTGCTCGGTTTCGAGAAGCGAGAAAGTCCCATCATGACGCCGGAGCCCCGCTATCAGCCGCTGAATCTCAAGGGAGCGCGGGCTGCGTTTCGCAATCTGGCGTTGACGCTCGTTGCATTGGCCGGCGCAGTGATGGGGGTGCAGTGGCAGTGCCCGATCTCGCATCCTGTATGGCAGCTGGGGGGACTGTTCGGGCTGCTCACGGTCGCCTTTGTTGTTCCGGTGCTGGCATTTGGAGTGCTGGTGGCCACTTCGCTGGAGCGGCGATCGCTTTGGCTGGCCTTGTGGGGGTTGCTTACCGCAATCGGTTTTGGAATGCTGACACTCTTCCTGACGTGCCGTGTCTGGATGAGCGACTTCAGGTTTTGACCGTCGGCAGGAGCCCATCACAACGAAGCATCCTGTCCCCTTCCTTCAACAAGGTTCTGTGATGAAACGTCCCTTTGCCTCTGTGCTGACGGTGTTGTCGATCGTGACGTCGGGCTTGGCGGACGACGACGCGCGGCCGAACATCGTGCTGGTGATGGCCGACGACATGGGTTGGGGGCAGACCGGCTACTACGGCCATCCGGTGCTCAAAACGCCGCACCTTGATGCCATGGCGGCGAATGGGCTGCGGTTCGATCGCTTCTATGCGGGAGCCCCGAATTGTTCTCCCACGCGCGCCACCGTGATGACGGGACGAGGACATGACCGCACGGGCGTGGAGAACCACGGGTATCCGTTGCGGCCGCAAGAACGAACGATCGCCCAGGTGCTTCACGACGCCGGCTATACGACAGCCCATTTTGGAAAATGGCATCTCAATGGGTTGCGTGGGCCCGGTGCGCCGATCTTTGAAACCGACGCGCGAAGCCCCGGGGCCTTCGGCTTCGAACACTGGCTTTCAGTCACCAACTACTTCGACCAGAACCCCTTGATGAGTCGCGAGGGACAGTTCGTCGAGTTCGAGGGAGACTCTTCGGAGATCATTGTCGCCGAAGCGCTGGCCTTCATTGGTGACCAAGTCGAAGCGCAACGTCCATTCTTCTCGGTCATCTGGTATGGTTCGCCGCACAGTCCCTGGGCGGCAAGTGACGCAGACACGGCTTCCTTCTCAGAACTTAACGCCAAGTCGCGCCGTCACTATGGCGAACTGGTCGCGATGGATCGCAGCGTCGGGGCATTGCGTCAAGGATTGAGGGACATGGGAGTTGCCGATAACACGCTCGCTTGGTTCGGCAGCGACAACGGCGGGCTGCCCGACATTCAACCAGGCACC
>JAHBXU010000505.1 GCA_019636315.1 Planctomycetaceae bacterium
CCGAAGATCCGGACGTGCTGCGGCGTGAGATCAAAAGCGGCTTCGAGCGCAGACTGCTGGAGCTGATGCGATGATCCGGCGGCGTGCTCCCAAAGCGACATCAACGAGGCCCGATGGACACCTCGACGGCACAGATTCCTGAAACGACGATGATGTGCCTCATGCCGCATCGAGTCCACTTCTATGGCAACGACGGCTGACGCCCGAGAGCACGACATGACATTCGCGACATCGACTGGTGACCTGGTTCCGGCAGAGGTGATGGTCACCGCAACGGACGTCCAGACAACGGCGGCGCTCTCACCCCTTCTGCAGGGAACCATTTCGCTGGTGCTCGGTGTGCTCTGCATCGCCATCCTGCTGGCACTCCTGCGGCTGATGCGCGGACCGAACATGGCCGATCGGGTCGTCGCCCTCGACCTGATCGCCATCATTATTGTCGGCATGACATCGGTTCTGGCGATCGCCACTTCCGAGCCGACATTTCTCAGCGTGGCCATCGTCCTGGCACTGGTGGCTTTTCTGGGGACCGTGGCGTTCGCCGATTATCTACGGAAGGGAGGTCAGCCATGAGAGAGTTCGCAGTGGTCATTCTGTTGCTTACCGGTGCAACGTTTACGTTACTGGCGGCCGTGGGCCTGCTGCGGCTCCCCGACCTGCTCACGCGGATGCAGGCGGCGACCAAAACGGGCACGCTGGGCGTCGGCTGCACGGTGCTGGCGGTCGCCGTCTTCTTCGATCAGACGGGAATCACCACACGGGCTCTGATGATTGTGGTCTTCCTGTTCATGACGGCTCCAATCGCTGCGCACATGATCGCCCGCGCCGCCTACTTCGCCGGCGCCGAACTCTGGGAAGGGACGGTCCATGACGACCTCCGGGATCGCTACGACAGCGAAACCAACACGCTCCAGAGTGGTGCGAGCTGAGCGCATCAGCGTCTGCGGCACACAAACAACCGGTGCTCTCCCCGCGGCCAGAGAACGACCTTGGGATGTGAGGCCGGTTTGTCGAGGCGATTCCCTGATTGACGGATGGATTGATTGAGCGATGATGCTTCATCGATCAGGTGCGTCAACGCCCCCATTGTCTGCAGGTCGTCATGTGGAATCCGTTTCGATCATGGAGCTGGGCTGACTCCGTCAGCGAGATCGATGCACAGCGTGCGCTGCTGCTCAAGCAGGCGCCCATTCCCTGTCTGTGGCTCTTCGGTAAAACCGGCAGCGGCAAGACGTCCATCATTCATCACCTCACCGGAGCCGCCGATGCGGAGATCGGATCGGGATTCCGACCGCAAACCCGCCAGTCGCGGATGTACGATTTTCCCGAGGACGAGTTGCCGCTTGTGAAGTTCCTGGACACGCGCGGACTGGGCGAGGCGGCGTACGATCCTGCAGAGGACATCGCTCGGTTCGACTCGACGGCCCATCTGCTGATTGTGACGGTTCGGGCGACAGATCAGGCGGCGGCGGCCGTCATCGAGCCGCTCCGCGCGATCCGCAAACAGAATCCGTCGCGGCCCGTCCTGCTTGTCATCACCTGTCTGCACGACGCCTATCCCGGTCAGCAGCACCCGCGTCCGGATCCCTTTTCGGAGGAGCCCCGCCCGCGACCTGTCGCTCTCCCCGAGACTTTGTCGAGATGTCTCGACGCGCATTATGAGCGATTTGACGGCCTTTTCGATCGGGCCGTCCCGATCGACTTGACGAAGCCCACGGATGGTTTTGAGGAGGCTGAGTTCGGCGGTGAACGGTTGAAGCGGGCGATACTGGACCAGTTGCCAGCGGCCTATCGTCAGACCCTGCTGCAGATGGATCATGTGCGGGGCGAGTTGCGCGATCGACATGGGCGACGATCCAGCCGGATCATTCTCGCCCACAGCGTCATTGCGGCTTCGGCGGCAGCTGTGCCCATTCCCTGGGTCGACATCCCCGTTGTCATGGCGACGCAATCGCATCTCCTGCATCGTCTGGCGGTCCACCATCATCAGACGCTCGATTCAAAGACGCTACTCAAGATGAGCGGCGTCTTAGGTGGGCGGATCGCGCTGCGAATGGGGGTCCGCGAACTGCTCAAATTCATCCCCTGGGTGGGGATGGCCGCCAATGCAGCGGCTGCGTTCGCTTTCACGTACGGTTCGGGTGAAGCAGCCAGTTGGTACTTTCGCGAGGCGAAGGCCGGACACGTGCCGACTGCGGAACAACTTCGCACAGTGTTCCAGGAGCAACTGCAAGTGGGGGCTCGATTGTGGCGGACATCGCAGGAGACCACCGACTTATGATCTCCGCCCGTTCCCTGGTGCTCAGCGCACTGATTGTCTTCCCGCTGCTCCTGTTTGTCGGCGTCGCGGCGGTGGCCATCTGGCAAAGTGGAGAGTACGGCTGGATCTGGTGGCTGCTGCCCGGCTGTGGTGTGACGGCATTGGTCGTCTCTCGCCTGTGGCCCCCAACGCCTCTCGCGGACCGTGCGGCTCACCGCCTGTCGGAGCCGCATCACTGGACGCCGCGCGATCGCGAAGCGGCGCAGATCGTCCGCGAATATCAGAAACGTGTCGATTCCTACTCGGCGGACGAACTGACGGATCCCCAGTTTTATCTGCGTCAGGTGCAATCCCTGGCACTGGATCTGGCACAGCGCTATCACCCCAAGGCGGCCGATCCGCTCGAACGACTGACCGTGCCGGAAGTGCTTGCGGCGGTCCGACTGGCTGTGGATGATCTTGAACGTTGGATGCTGAGTTCGGTCCCCGGGAGCCGCATGCTGACGATCCGTCATTGGCAGATGCTGCAATCCGCCCCGCGTTGGATCCAGCGATTGTGGGACACGACTTGGGCTGCCTCCATTCTCCTCAACCCGGCGAGCATCGTGCGGTATATCGCGTCCAAATGGACGTGGGATCCCGTGACCGAGCAGTTGCAGTCAGAACTGTTGGCCGTGGTGTACCTGCAATTCATCCGGCAAGTCGGGTTCTATCTGATCGAAATGAACAGCGGACGTCTGCGCGGCGGTGCCGACACGTATCGGGCGACTTTCGGCGCGGAAGGCCGAATCGCGGTTGGCAACCGGGACCGTCCGTCGCCGCTGCCGGTCGAGGCGCCGTCCATCTCCATTGCGCTCGTTGGCCAGGTCAGCTCCGGAAAATCGAGTCTCGTGAATCTTCTCACCGGTGAATCGCAGGCATCCGTGGACATCCTGCCGGAAACGCGCGAGGTCCGCCGATACCGTTGTGAGCTTGGCGACCCGCCGGTCACGATCACTCTGCTCGACACGCCGGGCTATGGCGAAAGCGGCGCGTCGCGGCAGCAAGTCGCACAGATTCATCTGGCCCTGACGGCAGCGGATGCCGCGTTGCTGGTCATGGATGCACACTCGCCAGCGCGCGAAGCGGATCGCCTGACGCTGGAGCAACTGCACTCGATCGGCGCCTCGCAGCCGCATCTCAAGCCGCCGTCCGTGGTGGGCGTTCTCACCCATGTCGACCTGCTCCCCCCGCCTCTGGAATGGTCTCCCCCCTACCATTGGCGGCAACCGGATGGTCCCAAATCGCAGAATCTGCACGACGCCGTGCAATACGTGACGGAACTATTCGGAAGGGTGCTGGCGACGGTGGTTCCCGTCTGCTCGGTGGATCGTTCCGATCGGACCTGGGGAATTGCGGAGGAGCTGATTCCGGCATTGATTGGAACGCTTGACGACGCCCGTTCTGTCGCCCTCTTACGGGCCTACGAGGCGCACATGGACCGCGATCGCTGGAAGTTGCTCGCTCAGCAGATCGCACGCAGCGGCCGACAACTGCTGCTCACCTGGATTGAAGAGCGACTGTCGCCACAGGACCTGCCGTCATCGTGACAACGGCTCACGCCAGAATGTCGCGCAGCACATTTCCGGAGACATCCGTCAGGCGAAAGTCGCGGCCGGCATAGCGATAGGTCAGGCGTTCGTGGTCGAAGCCCAGCAGGTGCAGCATGGTGGCGTGCAGGTCGTGGACGCTCGTACGATCCTCGACTGCCTTGAAGCCGAAGTCGTCGGTCGCGCCGTGGACCGTCCCCCCCTTGACGCC
>JAHBXU010000506.1 GCA_019636315.1 Planctomycetaceae bacterium
TGGTGGCTTTGAAAATGATTCTGCGCGGCGAGATGGCGACGCCGGCCGATCGGGCGCGATTTCGGGCCGAGGCGGAAGCTGTCGCCCGCCTGAAGCATCCGCATATCGTTCCCATTTACGAAGTCGGCGAGTTCAACGGCCAGCCGTATTTCAGCATGCAGTATGTGGAAGGCTGCACGCTCGCACAGCGGGTCGCGGAGGGTCCGCTGCCGCCGCACATAGCCGCCGAAATCCTGATGCCCGTTTGTCGCGCGATCGCCCATGCCCACCAGCAGGGGGTGCTGCATCGCGACCTCAAACCGTCCAACGTCCTCATCGATCAGACCGGCCGGCCGTTCGTGACGGACTTCGGTCTGGCCAAGCGCCTGCCGGCGGAGCCGACAGTCTTCGGTGGTCCCTCGTCGAGTCCCATTAACCGCGAGGCTCTGCCGAGCGCTCCTGCCAACGCCGTTGAGTATCGCACGGCGTTAACTCAAAGCGGCGCCATTCTCGGCACTCCCGGCTACATGGCGCCCGAACAGGCCGTGGGCACGCGCGGTCACGTCGACACGACGACAGACGTGTACTCGCTGGGGGCCATCCTGTACGCCATGCTCACGGGGCGTGCGCCGTTTCAAGCCGCGTCTCCCGTTGATACGGTGCTGATGGTGCTGGAGCAGGATCCTCCGCCGCCGCGATTCTTCAATCCTCATGCGGACCCGGATCTGGAGATGATCGCGCTCAAGGCACTGCAGAAGCCGCCCGACTTGCGTTACGCCTCGGCCGACGCGCTGGCGAATGATCTGCAGGCATTCCTCGCGGGAGAACCGATCTCCGCGCGGTCGTCGCACTTCTCGCAGATTCTGAGCCGCGCCTTCCGGCCGACGCATCATGTGGGCGTGCTCCAGAACTGGGGTCTGCTCTGGATGTGGCACGCCGCCGCGCTATTACTGTTGTGCGTCGCCACGAACCTGCTGCAACGCGCGGGATACACATCGCGTCTGTTGTTTCTGAGCGTCTGGACCGTCGGCCTGGGGACCTGGGCGGCCATGTTCTGGAACCTGCGGCATCGCGCGGGCCCCGTGACGTTCGTCGAACGACAGATCGCCCACGTCTGGGCGGCCAGCATGGCCTGCTCCGTCCTGCTCTATGGCGTGGAGTATCTGCTGAAGCTGCCGCCGCTCAGCCTGTCCCCCGTGCTGGCACTCATTGCAGGTGCAGTCTTCGTGGTGAAGGCGGGCATCCTCTCGGGTGAGTTCTATATTCCAGCGGTGGTGCTCTTCGCGACCTGCGTACCGATGGCGCTGTATCCAAACTGGGGCCTGACCATTTTTGGCGTCGTCAGCGCCCTGACCTTCGCTCTCCCCGGTTGGAAATTCCACCGCCAGCGCGATCGTGCAAACGGTTGATCCGCACACGCAGCGATTGGAACCTCAACATCGGCCATTACCGCACGCCGGTCTGTGTGTGATGTTGATCGGGGCGGCCCGATGGTGGATCATCCGATGTCAAGACGGGCAACAACACGGAGTGAACTGCAGTGCCGGTGATTTATCTGCATGAGGTGACGGTCGCAGCCGAAGACATTGACCGGCAGGGACACGTCAACAATCTGGTCTATGTCCGCTGGATGCAGGATGCGGCGGTCGCGCATTCCTCGGCACAGGGGTGGACGCCCCAGCGCTACGAAGAAGAAGGTGTCGGCTGGGTCGCCAAGTCTCATCACATCGAATACGTCAAGCCGGCCTTTCTCGGCGAGTTCGTTACGGTGCGAACATGGGTCGCCGATTTCAAGCGCGCGTCGTCCGTCCGTCGCTACCGTATCATCCGTCCCTCCGACGACACGGTGCTGGCCGTCGCGGAGACGAACTGGGCGTTCGTGAAGTTCGGCACCGGAGCGCCGCAGCGGATTCCGCCCGACGTGCTCGGGTGCTTCGAAATTGGAGACGAGTGACGGAACGGTCAGCTTCCCCGCAGTCGTGTGACGATCGACGCAATCCGGTCGATCGCCGCATCAATCTCCTCGCGTGTATTGTCGATGCCGACGCTCAAACGTAAGGAGGACAGCGCGACGTCGCGCGGCACCCCCATGGCGATCAGGATCGGCGACGGTTCGCTTGAACCGCTCGCACACGCGCTTCCCAACGAGACGCAGACGCCCGCCAGGTCGAGCGCAACGAGCAAGGCATCGCCGTCAACACCAGGGAAAGCGATGTTGAGCGTATTCGGCAGCCGCGGCCCAGGAGATCCATGAATGACGACGGGCGGACAGCGTTCATCGAGGGCCGACTCCAGTCGATCGCGGAGGAACAGCACGTGTGCTGTTCGTTCCACCTGATGCTCGTGCCACAGGCGGAGCGCGGTCGCCATCCCCGCGGCAAGAGCGACACTTTCGGTGCCGGGCCGATGACCTCCCTCCTGGCGCCCGCCGAACATTGCGGCTGGCAGCCGCACGCCGTCGCGGACGAGAAGCATCCCGATGCCGCGCGGTCCGTGAAACTTATGTGCCCCGGCCGACATCGTTGCAGCACCGAGAGCATGGAAGTCGACGGGCATCTTTCCGACAGCCTGAACCGCATCCACATGGAATGGCACGCCGTGTACCTGACACATCTCGGCAAGTGGTCGCAGATCGTGAACAACGCCCGTTTCATTGTGGGCCAGCAGGGCCGTCCCCCAGATCACCTTTTCCCAGGGGATCCCATCCAACGCCCCGGAGGAGAACCTGCCGTCGCCGTCAATCGGCAGTGTATGACGTTGGAAGTCCCATGTTTCGAGGTAGCGAACCGTCTCTTCGGTCGCGGGATGTTCGGCCGGCGGGAGGACGATCACGCCGCGGCGACGGTCGGCGAAACCTAACAGGGCCAGGTTGGTCGCCTCGGTTCCTCCACTGGTGAAGACCACCCCCTGAGGGTCCGCATTGAGAATGGCCGCAACGGTCTCCCGAGACTCCTCGAGCACGCGTCGCGCTGTCCGCCCGGCGGCATGGCGGCTGCCCGGATTCGCATAGGCATCAACCATCACGCGGGCGACGGTTTCGACCACCTCCGGCAGCGGCCGGGTCGTGGCGTTATGATCAAGGTCGATCATGTGCGAAGACATGGGAAACGGCCTGAAGTCGATGCTGACACGCGAGGTCGCGCCTCACGGGACGAAAAATCTGTCGTCACCTGCCTGCACGATGGTTCCGTTCAGCCGAGCCGTCCGAACTGGCGGTCAAGCGCTTCGCGCGTGAGCGTGAGGGCCGTCGGCCGACCGTGAGGACAATGGTGTGCGTCGCTGACGAGGTGTCGTTGAGCGAGCAGGGCGTTAATCTCTTCCGCCGATAGCCGCTGTCCCGATTTGATTGCCGCTTTACAGGACATCATATGCAGGAGCGAATCGAGCACGTCCCTGCGAGACACGTTGGATCCATGCTGATCGAGCAAGTCGATCACCGCGCGCACGAGTTCCTCCGGAGCGGCCCGGCGCATGAGCGTCGGCAGACCGGAGAGGGCGACCGTCGTGCCGCCGAACGGTTCGATGAACAACCCGATTTCCTTAAGAAGGCCGTCGTGCTCCTCCAGCAGGGCCGCGTCCCGCGCACTGACGTCGACGGTCACAGGAACCAGCAATCTCTGGACTTCGACATCTCCCGCCAGCACGCGAATCCGCAATCGCTCATAAAGGATGCGTTCGTGGAGCGCGTGTTGATCGATGACGGTCAATCCGCTCCCCGTTGCGACCACCAGGTAGCAGTCGTGCACCTGCATGGCCCGCAACTCGGCCGCCTCCGATGCCGGACGTACCGCGGCATCCGACGTTTCCACATGCACGATGCCCGCGTCCGAAGCAGCAATGTGGTCAGGCAGATCGGTGGCAACGGGATTGAAATCGCCGGGCGCATTACGATTGCCGACGACGATTCCACCACTTTGTGGAAACGGCTCGCCCCCCGACTCGCGACTCGGGTCGCTCGATAGGGGACTTTCCGCTCCCCGCTCTCCGCTCTCCGTTCTTTCCCCTGTGCCACTCTGCCACTCGGCGACCTGACCACTCAACTGGTCTTTCGCCCACGCCACCAGCTCCTGCTGCACCTGCT
>JAHBXU010000507.1 GCA_019636315.1 Planctomycetaceae bacterium
GACGAATCTGGTGCTCGGCGGACTCATGACTTTCGGAGATGGTGGCTCCGTCAACGTCGCCTGGTCCACACCGGTCCTCGGCCGTGACGACCGCCAGTTTGATAACGAAATCCGCGTCTGGCTCGACTGGACGCTCTAGGAAAACGGATGCTTCCAGAGAGGGGACGTCGAGTGACGAGCAGGGCGCGCGGCATTCAGGATTCCGGCTCGTCGGCGGAGACTTGCGACCAGTCAATCTCTTCCGCTGATTCGCGCGCCTCGGCGTAGGCAACGAGCGCCCTGTCACGGTCTTCCGGTCGCACGTAAATGACGACCTCTTCCGGCACACCCACTCGGAAGTCCGAGACGGTTCCTCCCGTTTGATGCGCGGTGATTCCTCGCTCTTTGAGGGCATCGACAATCAGCTGCGCTTCGATCTCGTGCGGTACGGTGGCCAGGACGACCAGATCGGCATCGGGCTGCATGAGCTCGCCTTTCGATTGAGGAGCGGTCAGTCAATACACATACTCGGCGGCCGGCGTCGATCAGTTCAGCGAGGCGCAGGTCACGAGGTGTTGCGTGCCGGACTTTTCCATTATACGCATTGTCTCCGGCGGACAGACAGGCGTCGACCGTGCGGCGCTCGAAGTGGCGTTGCAACTGGGCCTCCCTTGCGGAGGATGGTGTCCGCGCGGTCGCCGCGCCGAGGACGGACGAATACCCGACCGGTTTCCTCTCACCGAGGCGTCATCCGATCGATACGACGTCCGCACCCGCCTCAATGTCGAGGAATCCGACGGCACGCTGGTGCTCACGATGGGTGATCCGGTCGGGGGCACCGCGCTGACGGTCGCGACGGCCGAACGCGTGGGAAAACCACTGCTCGTGCTGGACCTGGACATCCAGCCGCGACCCGATCTGGTTCGCGAATGGCTGTCGCTGCATTCGATCGGCACGTTGAACATCGCCGGTCCTCGTGAGAGCACGTCCCCCGGCATCGGTCGGCTGGCGGCGGAGTTCCTGACGGAAGTGCTGAGCGAGTGGAAGCGGCCGGCTGATCACAAGTCGGCCGAGTGAACCCCGTGTCATTGGGCCAGGACGGCGGGAGATCCTCCGGCATGGTCACACAAGGAGGCGGCGGCGCACGTTCCAAGTGTCTCAGCAGTCCGTGTCAGCGCTCGCGCCACAGGACATGGTCTGGAATATTGAGTGCGGCCTGATGTTCGGCGATCTCCGCACGGAACCGCCGTGCATCCTGAGGATATCCCTGCGTGGGCCGCAAGCCGGGAACGTGTTGCCGCCAGTAGCGGTTAAAGGCGCACATGGCCACTTCGCGCAGGTACTTTGCGATCAGAGACGCGACGGCGACCGGGAAATGGGCTTCGGCTTTGGTTTGAAAGCGGATCTCCGCCTGCCCGACGCGATAGATGCTGCATTCGCGTCCTTCTTCGATACGAAAGATCATCTCGCCGTCCAGGATGTCGGCCAACAGTTCGTCGTAACGGTTTCGCCCCCCATGCTTGTCGGCGATGATCCAGCAGCCGTCCTCGGTCTCCCGCGCCCACACTTGAGACAGGAGCGACAGACTGAGCGAAGACAGCGTGCGTCCTTTACTCCCATACTTGCCGGAGAGCTGGTTGAATCGTTCAGTCAGCACGACATCGCATCGCATGCGAGGGGCCGGGACTCCCTGCGCAATCGCGCAGCAGACAAGTCGCTCCGCACATTCTTCAAGACGCGATGGATCGGCCGCGACGGGCAACGCGACGTCCTCGACGAACCACGGTTCCTGTTCCGCCCGAAGCGGACGAACGACCGCCAGTTGGCTCCACAGCTGCTGGTAGGAGCTGACGTCATACCCGGCCCAGCGGAGCAGACACAGGGCGGACGTTTCCAATGCCGCCAGCCCCCGCGACGTCGAAAAGACCCGCTTGGAATCGGCGATGTGCAGTCGCTCATCGCGAGCTTCGGGGTGTTCCACGACTGCATCCTGCAGCTGATGCCACAGATTGCAGGTTTGCGGAGACTCGTGTACATCCCACGCGCTTGCCGCGATGACCAGCGGTCCCAGGTTCGGCCCGTAGCCGGCTTCGTCCATGCCAATGAATTGAGGCATCCTGATTCGAGCGGCTTGAAATGGGGGGGCAGTGTGTGTCGTGGATGCGAAGCCGGAGACTTGCGAGCCTGCTTTCATGCTGTTGGAGGCCGGGCATCGAAAGGATACTCGGACAGGGACGGACGCGACACGCTGGCACTTCCCAGTTGTTCCCGGCGGCTGGATGCGGAGCACCTCGAACGTCGCGTCGCCTTTTCCGCTCGGGCCGCGCGTGGGCCCGCAACTTGAACTGCAAACCGCGTCCGCCCAGAATGAGCGGCTCAATTTCTGGGTATCCTCGAAGGGGTGGACGTCCAGCGACTGCGACACGCCTTTGCGTGTCACGTCGGGAGCGGTTTCATCGTGTCCACCGTGGAGTGTCGGGCACAATCGCCGATCGTCTGAGAAACAGCGCGGAGTGAAGTCATGTCGGAACGTGTTTATCTGGCAGTCGATCTGGGAGCGGAAAGCGGACGGGTCATCGCCGGACGCCTGGCCAAGGGGCGGATCGAACTGGATGAAGTGCATCGCTTTCCCAATGGGCCAGTGTCTGTGGCCGGCACGCTGCGGTGGGACGTGCTTCGGTTGTGGAGTGAAATTCAGGACGGCCTGACCAAAGCGGCCGCGCAGTTCGGCGATCGCATTGTCTCCGTCGGCGTCGATACCTGGGGGGTCGACTACGTGCTGCTTTCCGCGCGGGAGGAGATGGTCGGTCAACCCTATCACTATCGTGATTCCCGAACGGTCGGGGTCATGGAGCAATCGTTCGGCCGGGTGCCGCGCGCGGAAATTTTTGGGCAGACCGGGCTGCAGTTCATGCCGTTCAATACGCTGTATCAGCTGATTTCGATGCAGTTGAACGACGCCGACTGGCTGGGGACCGCCGATCGATTTCTGATGATGCCGGATGTGTTCCATTGGCTGCTTTGCGGCAGCCGCGTGGTGGAATTCACCAATGCGACGACCACGCAGATGCTGCACGCGACGTCGCGGACTTGGGCGACCGATTTAATACGGAAGTTCGAGTTGCCATTGCACATTTTTCCGCCGCTCGTGCAGCCCGGAACGAAGCTGGGTTCCCTGCGAGCGGACGTTGCCGCGAAAACCGGGCTACCTCGGATTGACGTTGTCGCGCCGGCGACGCACGACACCGGTTCGGCGGTGGTGGCGGTCCCGACCACTCAAACAGGCCGCGCGAACTGGGCGTATATCTCGTCGGGCACCTGGTCGCTCATCGGCGTCGAAGTGCAGAACGCGATCCTCACTCCCGAAGCACTGGCGCAGAACATCACCAACGAGGGGGGCGTCGACGGAACCTATCGGCTGCTCAAGAACGTCATGGGGTTGTGGCTGGTGCAGGAATGCCGGCGGGCGTTCGAACGCCAGGGGCGAACGTACGACTATGCGTCGCTTACGGAGGCAGCCGCGGCGGCAGAGCCGTTTCGGTCACTCGTCGATCCGGATCACGAAAGCTTCCTCAAGCCGCCCGATATGGCGGACGCACTGCGGAGTCGATGCAACGCAACGGGACAACCTGTTCCGGAAACAGACGGGCAACTCATTCGCTGTGCGCTGGAATCGTTGGCGCTCAAATACCGTCGAGTTCTCGAAGGGATCGAGTCCCTGACGGGAGAAGGCGTGGAGATCATCCACGTCGTCGGCGGCGGGTCCAAAAACGCTCTGCTCAACGAATTCACCGCCAACGCCTGCGGGCGCACAGTCCTCGCCGGGCCGTCGGAAGCGACCGCATTCGGGAACGTGCTTGTGCAGGCTCGCGCGGCTGGCGACATCGGTACACTGTCGGATATCCGCGCGGTCGTACGGGCCTCGAGTGACCTGACGAGCTTTTCACCGGCCGACACCGATGCCTGGAACACCGCATACAATCGATACCAGAGCCTGATCGCACGGTGAACGGACAATAGACACCTTCTCGTTGATCAATGACGGTCGCTCAGCCAAAGTCTTCCCTCTCCAAACCAT
>JAHBXU010000508.1 GCA_019636315.1 Planctomycetaceae bacterium
TCGCAGGTCTCGCGTCTCAGCGACGCGCAGTTGAACCAACTCCCACGGCGTGGCCGGTCGATCCCGTAATTTCGCCGCGTCGTCCCGAGCGTTCTCCGGTAACACGACCTGCTCCGGCGGCACTGGTGACGCATCGTTCGCAACGGCCGGGATGACGTTCACGACTGCCGGTTCGTGCGGAATGGTGCGCCAAACCACGAGACCGCCGATCACCGCCGCGGCTGCGGAGACGCACGCCATCAACTTGATGGGTGCTTTAAGGGAACCACGGCGAGCCCGATTCCATGTCGATTCCAACCGCTCGAGCTGTGCCGGAGTCGGTTCCGGCCACGCCGCGGAGGCCAGCAGTTCATCGAGCGGATCTCGATCCGATTTGTTCAAATCGTCGGCCATGGGTCAGGATTTCTCCAACAGGTGGTCGGCCAGTTGCTCCCGCAGTCGGCGGCGGGCCAGGTGCAGCGACGCATGCACATTCTGTTCGGTGATCGCGAGGAGTTCGGCTGTTTCGGAAATCGATACCCCCTCATACACAGTCAGCACAATGACTTCGCGTTGACGGGGAGGCAATCGCGATACCTCGCGCGCGATGAGTGCGCTGGTCTCCTCGGCCATGAGCATCGCCGTGGCGGAGTCACCGTCAATCGCCGATACTTCCACCACTTCATGGGATTCCGTCCGCGATACTGGCCGGTCTCGAAATACGTTGACGACGATCTGAAAGAACCATGTTCGGAAACTCGACTTGCCGCGAAACCGTCGGAAGTGCCGCGCAACGCGCAGCAAGGCCTCCTGGACGACCTCCTCGGCCGCGTCCGGGCAGCCGGTCAGCCGCGTGGCGAACCGCACAGCCGCGACAAGATGCTCACGAACGAGCCGGTCGAGGTCGTCAGCATCGATCGGCTCGTGGCTCATGGCTCCCCATTGGTCAGCCTGTACTCGTGAGTTGAGACGGCAGCTGGTCGTGAAACTCAAGCGGATTTCTGGTGCATTTTCAGCATTGTCCAGAATTCCATCGACAATGGGTACCGGAGAGCCGACGATCGATTGCGGAGTCGAATCCGGGGGCCCCAGTGCAATCGGTAGCGCAGCGATCGGACGTCGCCTGGCGAAGACGCGGGGCAGCCACCCGGCCTCAAGCAGACAGTTGGTCCGCCACACGAAGCGCCTGCCAGAAAATGGCGGCGGATGCGGCGTCGCGAGTCAACCGGGCCCCCTCAACACGAAGGGCGCCGAGGGCCTCGAACCGCGACTGAGGCGGCAAGATTCCCCAATGACGTTCTCAGTCCCGGTGTGCGGCCGAAACGAGTCTCCGCTGGGGAACGTGCCTTAACCCAGCATCCTTGAGAAGGGACGGCCGGGGAGTCAGGGACGGCCTTGTTCGCTCGCCCGGGGCTCGCAGTATCGCAGGGCGATCAACGAATAGGCAGTGACGAGGTTGGGGTCGCCTTCGTACCAGCGAGTCGACGAATTCACCCAGCTTCCATTCGCATCCTGAAGTGAGAACAGATGCGTTGCGAGTTCCTTTCGCCAGTCGTGCTTCTCTCCCTGTGCGTCTTCGACGTTGTCGAGGTTCATCGCGTCCAGTGCTTTCGCAAACAACTGGTAGTAGTAGAAGAGGCCGTTGTTTCCCATCCCCGGGTTATTGGCGACGGTATAGTGCTTCTCGATCCAGTCGATTGCCGCGCGGACGCGAGGGTCGTCGGGAGTGAGACCTGCATAGATCATGCTTTTCAGACCGGCGTAGGTCATGCTGCCGTAAGAGCGTAATCCTCCTTCGGCCGTCGTGCCTGCCGGTGACGCTCCTCCGGCGGACGAGGTGTAGAAGAATCCGCCGTCATTGATCTGCGCAGCCGCCGGCGACGTGTTGAATTCGGATTCCAGATTCTGACAGCGCGACACGAAGATCAGCGCCTTTTGGAGTGCGGGATCGTCCGGCCCGGCCCCTGCGGCCCGCAGGGCTTCCACAAGAAACGCGGTATTCGACAGGTCCGGTCGCTCGCCATCGGGGCTGTACCCGGCGCCTCCGTAACGAGGCTCGCTCGTGTCGACATTCTGCGTCTCGTCGATTTGCAGTCGACGGACGAACTTCGCCGCACGTTCGATGATTGGGGTATACTTGCCCGAGGAGTTGGCTTCCTTGAGCGCCATGAGTGCGACGCATGTTTCGTAGCCCGAATGCCGGCTTGCGGCGGCACAAATGCGTCCGTCGGCCTGACTGTTGGCGGTAAGGAAATCAAGCGTTTTGACCATCACCGGATCGTCGGCCGGCATCCCGGCTGAGAGCAATCCATAAGCGACGAGCGCGGAGATTCCCACGGCGTCCGGAGCCGTCCACGAACCGTTGTCCGCCTGGGTTGTTCTTAAGAAGTTGACCGCCTTCTGACGCGCACGCTGAAGGTCTTCCTTCGCCGGCCCCAGCGGCTTTTCTTGAGCGATCAGCCCACGAGCAGCGAGCAACAACAGCACCCCAGCGCAAGCGCGCAAAACGAGCCATCGTGTGAGAGTCATGGATCAGGCCTTCGTCAACAGGGGACCGTGTCGTCGTGCCTCGCCCGGGTTCTTCATCGAAACGGACGCACAGGCCCGGAATTCACAACGATCCGCTGCAAGACCCAGGCCAATCGAGGGAAATGTCCACATTGTTGCAGGAACAACGTGGAAACTCCGCCTTGCCCGCAGATGTCGTGGCGAATGATTCGCCAGGCAGGCGATCGGATCGCCAGCGGCCATTCCGTAGAACGTAAGAAAAGGCGCAATCCGACGTATGAGAAGTCCGGCGGCCTGCCCGCAGCCAACGGTCTTCGGTGATCAATTCGCAGCGTGGCCCGCGTTTAGCCGCTTGGCTCGAATGATGTCATCGAGCAATTCTCCCAGCGGCATGCGAGGCTTCTGGCCGATGACGCGCTCCAGTCGCGAGACGTCCGGCACGCGCCGCGAAACATCCTCAAAGTCGTCGCCATAAGCCTGCTGATATGGAATCAAATCGATTCTGACCGCCGGATCGACTCGCCGAATGACCTCCTCGGCCAACTGACGCATCGAGACCGGCTGATCGCTGCCAATGTTGAAGATGCCGCCGAGTGCGGCCTCCGTATGCATCAGACGGATCACGCAGTCGACGACCTCCTGGACATGGGCGAAGCAGCGGACCTGAGAGCCGTCGTCGTACACCGTCAGCGGGCCGCCCTTGAGCGCCTGATCGACGAACCGAGGGATGACCATCCCATAGTTTCCGACCTGTCGCGGGCCGACAACGTTGAAGAACCGTCCGATCACGACCGGCAGTCCATATTTGCGATGGTACGCTCGTGCCAGAAATTCATCGATCGCCTTGGAACAGCCATAGGCCCAGCGCGGACGCGATGTCGGTCCGAATTGCAGGTCATCGTCCTCGTTCCACTCGGCCTTCGGGTTCTTGCCGTAAACCTCGCTTGTCGACGCGAGGTAGAACCGCTGCCCCCCCTGCACGGCCAGACGCAACAGATTCTCCGTGGGGTAGATGTTGGTTTCGATCGTTCGCACGGGGTCTTCCGCAACCAGCTTGACGCCGACCGCGGCGGCCAGGTGATAGATGACTTCCGATCCCTGCACGGCTTCGGACAGGGCGAGCGGATCGGTGATCGAACCGTTGACGAATCGCAGATGCGGATGTGATTCGAGACCGCGGAGGTTCTCGCGTCGCCCGGTGGACAGGTTGTCGAGCACGGTCACCTGATGCCCATCGCGCAGCAGGCGCTCGGTCAGATGACTGCCGATGAATCCCGCCCCGCCTGTCACCACACATCGCGCCATGGCGCCGGTTCTCCCCACCAAACTTTGCAATGGAACGGTTCCCAGCGTAGAGCGGGCGCGGCAGCAATACCAGTGAGTCGCTGGCAAGCAAGCGACTTGGAGCAAGGCGGCCCTTTCCACCCTGCACGCAGCGGCACATCCGGACCACTGTGCGGATTCGTCACTGTTCCGCGGAATCGACACAATCGGTCAAACCGCGCAAAGCCGTCTTTACGCTTTCTCAGGGCGCGGCACAGGATCCCTCGCTTCTGGCAGTGATGTGTC
>JAHBXU010000509.1 GCA_019636315.1 Planctomycetaceae bacterium
GTCGGTCAGCACCCAGGTGATCGACGTCGTTCCGTTCCCGATCAGCATCGCTCCATTCACGCTGACGCTCTGCCCGGTCGTCTGATTGAACAGCGCGATCGCCCCGGCCGATGCCAGCGTCACCGCCTGATCGAAGTGGATCGTCCACTCGCGAATGCCCGACCGATTGGGATTGCTCACTCCATTGACGTTGTGGCCGACGACATTGCTGCCGGCGACGCCGTTGTCCTGAACCAGGACGACATTGCGGGCCGGAGAGAACCCAGAGGCCGTGGCCATGATGGATGCGGTCTGGTCACCGTCAATCGCGAAGTCTTCAGCGCCCGCAATGGTGAACAACACTTCGGCGGTGCCCGCTGGAATCGTGATGGTCGCCGGGAGCATCAGTTCCGAAGCGTCCGTCGTTGTCAGAGTCACGACGAGCGGAGACGCCAGGCTTCCGTTGCGGCGGATGTTGGCGACGATCGACTGACCTTCTTTTGTGTGGCGCTGCGAAATTCCCAGGTGCAGTTGACCTTGTCCGGCGACCGTCACGCGTCCTTCGACCGAAAAGTTCGAGACGGCTTCGTCAGCATCGTTGGAGAACACCCGCACCTCTCCCGCGAAGTAGCCGGGCGCTGAGGAATCGAGCCGGACGGTGAATGTATCCGACGCACCCGGAGCGAGCGTCGCCGGCAAACCGTCGGTGAGCAAAAAACCCGAGGGGAGAGAGATGCCCGAGATGTCCAGGTTCGCATAGCCGTGGTTATAGACCCGGTAGGTTTGAGAGGCTCCCACTCCGCCTTGAACGACCGAGCCGAAATCAAAGGGCGTGTAACGGCCGTCGACCACGATCTCGGTCGTGCTGTCCTCAATGCGGATCTCCGGCAACGCCCCGCTGTTCCAGACTTCAAATCGGGGACCGGTCAACGTCTGGACTCCGTTGACGACGAAATCCATCATCCAGGTGCCCACGTCGGGGAGAGATGGCAGCGTGATACTGAACCACAGGTTGGCCCCCGAGAGGTCCTGAGCCATGACAACCGAGAACGTCCCGTAGGTCGAGGTATTCGGACGGCGCCAGACCGCCTGCACGACGTCGCCCGCCCGCAGGCCCGAAAAATGTCCGAAGACGCGTGCGACGATTCCCGAAACCCGGCCAAACACGCCCACTTCCGACGGGCCTTCATCAAGATGTCCGGAGAAGTCGTAGTTTGATACTCCCGAATCGATGAGATAGACCTCCTCACCAATATAGGGGAGTGGCGACAACCAGTAGGTCTCGGGATCCAGAAATGTCTCCACGGCGTGGTTGTTATGGGAGACGGTGAAATGCAGATGCGGGCCGGTCGAGATTCCTGAGCTGCCTTGAAATCCGAGAACATCCCCGGCCTGAACGACATCGCCTACCTTGACATGCAACGAATCTCGCCGCAGATGCCAGTAGTATGTCCGCCACCCATTCCCGTGATCCACGATGACATAGTTTGCAGGACCGCCGGGAACGATGTTGCCCAGCACGCCGCGGTTGCGGTCATAACCTCCGTTGGCGACTTCGACGACGGTTCCGCCCGCTGCGGCGAGCACAGAGATACCAGCGTCCATCTCGGAGAAGTTGATCGCACCCGTATCGATGGCATCGTGTCCGTCGTAGGATACGGATCCCCCGTGGTAGTCGCGAATCCCACTCAGCGGATCCAGATCCACATAGTTCGAGAGGAAATTGTCTTGAAATGGGACACCAGGCAAAGGCCAAAGAAACTTCTGCGGCAGGTTGGTCGCCGATTGCGGCGTGAACGAGAAGCTGAAGGTGTTGTCCGACTCGTCAATCTCGTCGACTGAGTTTGTGACGTCGACAGTCACGCTGACGGTGTGTGTTCCCGGTTCGGCATACCAGCCGCGGTGCCACCAGAACCAGTTGCCGACGGCGAGATCCGCACCGAATGAGATGACGCCCGAAGAAAGGACAACTCCGTCGACAGCAAAGTGAATTTCGTACGCGGCGTCCGCCGGCAGGTCAAAGGTCGTAAACTGAACACGAACGCGGACCATTTCTCCCAGAACGGGATTCGCAATTGTGTTCCCGTTGCCGTCTTGCAGGAAGGCTTGCGTGACGACGATATTCGGCTGAAGGGCGGCCGTGCTCCCTGCCGTATCACGACGTTCGATCTGTCCAGGTGCGCCACTGACGTGACCCCCGCCAAATGGGCTTCTTCCGTGCAAGTCCTCCGATTCAAGCGGCAGCGGTTCGAGGGCAATCACCCCTCCGGTCCCTTCAACCAATCCTGCCGTGGTCAGCAGGGTTCGATTTTCAAGGCGCTCCAGCGCGGCGGCGGGGCGGAACTGGGCGGAGCGTCGACGGGTCTTGAGGTCGGTCTTTGATGAAAGTTGACGGAGCAGAAATGCAACCTGGCCCAAGCGCATCAGAACCTCAATTTCTCGTCGACTGTCTGAACAATTCGATGATGTCTACACCAGAATTCATGACGATCTTGCTCACCACGGCTTTGCAGCGCGGGTTGAAGATCAGTTCTTGTCGTTGCCGCAAACTACCCAATCTATCAGTCTGCGATGGGACATTCCAATCATCAAATTGCTCCTCGCTGGTGATTGCATCGCCCAAGTCGCCGATGCATGGCAGGGATCGAGGACGGTGGTCGATGTGTCGTCTTGAGGAGTTCAAGGACCAATTGGTCAAACTGGTGAGAGCGAAAGGGACATCGATTCGTCGCTCGCATCCCTGGCCGGGCACGCTGCCCTTCCCGATGCACAAACGAGCGATCAAGCAACGCCAAGGCCGCTTGCACAACGCTTCGTCGGCCACGATGATGGCGGGTGAAAGCAGACCTGCGATTCATTTCTGACTCATTTGTAACGGCGAAGCGCACAAGCTCCTCATGGCATCGTTAGCGGTTTCTCTCAAGCGGCTGCAGTTGAAGAACCCGGTCCTCGTGGCGTCGGGGACGTTTGGCTACGCGCGGGAGATGCAGGCATACGTCGACTTCTCCAAGCTGGGGGGGATCATTCCGAAGACGGTCACGCCGCTCCCCCGTCGTGGGAATCCGCCGCCGCGGACTGTTGAAACCGCTTCGGGCTTGCTCAACTCGATTGGCCTCGACAATGACGGCATCGATTACTTCATCGAATCGCACGTCCCCTATTTGCTGGAACTGGGGACGGCGATCATCGCGAACATTGCCGGCAAGAACGTCGAGGAATTCGTCCGCATGGCCGCGCGGCTGGGTGATGTCGAAGGACTTGCTGGTCTGGAACTGAATATCTCCTGCCCCAACGTAAGCGGGGGCGTCGACTTCGGCACTAACCCCGAGATGGCGGCCGATGTCGTCCGTTCAGTCCGCAATGCGTGCGACCTGCCGATCATCGCCAAGCTGACGCCGAACGTGACGAGCGTTGTGACCATCGCACAAGCCGCAGCGGATGCCGGAGCCGATGCCGTATCGCTCGTGAATACGTTCCTCGGCATGGCGATCGACTGGCGGCGCCGCAAGCCCGTGCTGGGGAATAAACTTGGCGGCCTGAGTGGCCCGGCGATCAAACCGCTCGCCCTGCGGTGCGTGTATCAGGTTGCTCAGAGTGTCGATGTCCCCATCATCGGCATCGGCGGCATCGCAACAATCGACGACGTCATGGAGTTCCTCGTCGCCGGCGCCTCCGCAGTGCAAATCGGCACGGCCAACTTTTACAACCCGGGAGTATCGGTGAATGTCATCGCAGAGTTGGCCGCGACTCTGGATGAGCTTCACTTTTCATCCGTCCTGGACCTGATTGGTTCGATTGAATAGATGTCTCAAGGGAAGCTGTCGCGCCGCGCGTCAGGCCAGTCGATGTGACGTCACCTGAGCGTCGCTTCACAGATCTCAGCCTCGGGATGCTCTCGACGTTGCAGATGTTGCTGAAGTGCGAGTCGAAAAACCGCTGTACATCATGAGGAAAGTGCCGCTTCGGCCGGACGTCCTTGCGTGAATGGCTCTGGACGCCAACTCAGAGTTCTCTCGTTTCAGTGTGCGGCTTGAACCTGGAAAGTTTCTGTCAGCGTGATACTCCGGAGAGCC
>JAHBXU010000051.1 GCA_019636315.1 Planctomycetaceae bacterium
TGGTGGACGGTCTGACCGAAGTGCTCGATCTGGCCGGCGAATACGGAGTGACGCTGGCCCTGCAACCCATGCATCGGCTGTTCCGTGACGAATGGACGTTTCTCAACACGCTGGACGACACGCTCGACATCCTCAGCCGCATCGATCATCCGTGCCTCCGCATGGCGTTTGGAACCTACCATCTGTGGCAGGAGCCTCGGCTGTGTGAGCGTCTCGTGGAACTGGCGCCGCTGCTGGCGACCGTCCAGATCAGCGACTGGCGGACTCCCCGATGCGACAACGATCGCGTCCTTCCGGGCGACGGTGTGATTCCGCTTCGGGAGATCCTGGCACTGCTCGAGCAAGGAGGGTATGGCGGCTCGTATGAAGTGGAAATCTGGTCGAGCGAACTCTGGAAGCGGGACCCTTTCCAATTGATCGAAGAATGTCGCCATCGCGTGGCCTCGCTGTTTGAAGAGATTCGGTCGACTTCGTCATGCACGCCGGCCATCCCATCCGCTCGCGTTTGAGGTTATGACAATCGCCCTTCCCAGGAGAAAGCGCTTTCTCATGCATTGTCTTCGTGCCCCGAAACACTTGCCGGCCACACTTGCGGCCTTGTTGATTTGCGTTTCCGCGCTGCCGTCCGCGGCACAGGACACACAGAACTTTCCGGTCCTTGGAGAAGTGATTCGCTACGAGGCGGATTTTGACAAGCTGATCCCGCCGGGCGCACAGATTGAAGTCGTGGCCTCTGGCTTCGATTGGACGGAAGGTCCGGTGTGGGTGCCGGCCAGGGGGGGCGAGCCCGGTTACCTGCTGTTTTCCGACATCCCACGTAACTCCGTGTTCAAATGGGTCGAGGGTGTCGGTGCGAGCCTGTACCTCAAACCATCGGGGTATACGGGCGTCGTCGACTATGGCGCCGAACCGGGCTGCAATGGCCTGTTGCTCGATTCACAGGGGCGGCTTGTCAGTTGCGAGCACGGCGACCGACGCGTGTCGGTCCTCACCGACGGGGGCGGCAAGCGCACGCTCGTCGACAACTTCCAGGGGAAGCGGCTCAACAGCCCCAACGACGCCGTGTACATGTCGAACGGCGATTTGTACTTCACCGATCCCCCCTATGGACTGCCCAACCGCTGGAACGACCCGCTCCGCGAACTGGATTTTTGCGGTGTGTACCGTCTCTCGGCTGGCGGCGAGTTGACGCTCCTCACCGATGAAATGACCCGGCCGAATGGGATCGCCTTCTCGCCGGACGAGAAAACGCTCTACGTGGCCCAATCCGATCCGGCGGCGGCGATCTGGGCGGCCTTTCCCGTCAAGAGTGACGGCACGATCGGGGCCGGTCGGACGTTTTATGACGCGACCGACAAGGTCAACGAACTCCCAGGCTTACCGGATGGCATGGCGGTTGCGCAGGACGGCCATATTTTTGCAACTGGTCCGGGCGGCGTGTACGTGTTTGATCCCCAAGGTCGGCTGCTGGGACGGATCAGCACCGGGGAACGCACAGCCAACTGCACGTTCGGCGGCCCCGATGGGTCAATTCTTTACCTGGCCGCCGATATGTACATCTGCCGCATCCAGACGTCGACGCACGGGATTCGTCGCTGACGTTTCCAGGGAAAAATTCGCCCGGCCAGGTGGACGAACCATCGTCTCGCGGCCGGCCGCAACGACGTCGCAATGCGGTCGCGGCGTTGCTGGGCCGCAGCACTATTGGGCGCTTGTCACATCCGGGCGAAGCTGCTTGGCGTCCCGAAGATAGACGTGCACAATTTCCTTCTGTGACCGCTCCGTGTTGACGTGCAGCAGGACGCGAATGCACCGCGGCAACCCGTGGGGAACGTCGATCTCCGACGCGCAGAGGAGCGGCACGGCATTCATTCCCAGGCTGCGGGCTGCTTCCGCGGGGAACGATGCATTGAGATCCCGCGTCGTGGTGAAGATGGCCGATACGATGTCTTCAAACTCGGTCAGACCGTTACGCGAGAGCACTTCTTCCAGGAGTTCACGCGTGGCGTCAAGAATCTCCCCGGCGGAGTTTTCTTGGACGCTCGTCGCACCACGGATTCCCCGGACAGCCATGGATGAATGTGCCCTCTTCACAGTGGTCGTTGATCGAGACGGAGCCTGACAGGCGTTCCTTCAGACGTCATCGGTTCGCGGGAGACAATGTCCCGCAGACGTCTCGATCGAATTGAGAACGGATCTGAACGCTTCACTGAAAGCTACTTTCGCATTTAGGGTTATGTCAAGGATGGGCGCGGAACGTTCGTGCCGGGTGACAAACCGAACTTGACCCGTTTTTTCGGACTCGCCTATAAACCCGCCCCGCAAAGATCGGGCCGTCTCCCGCGGAACGGTTCGAACTTTGGGATGGCAGCGATTTCGGACGACGCGATTCGGTGCGGCGTCCGTTGGTCCGAACCCTTTTCCCGACCGCGTGCACGGAGCCTGACCCATGAGTGAACGGACTCACTCTTCCTCTGCGTCCCCTCAGAAATCTCCCGCCGCCGCAAAGAATCGCCGATTCACGCACCTGATCGCCGGATCGGCGTGCGTTCTTCTGCTCGCGGCCGTCGTGTTCCAGTTCGTGCGGGCAGACAATGCGACTTCACAAGAGCAGGACTCGCAAGGTCCGTCGGCTGCCGGACGAGCCTCGGTGCAACAGGCCCCGCAGCCGCTCGGCCGCGTGAACAACCAGGCTGTGACCTATGAGCAGGTCGCGCGGGAATGCGTCGAACGCCACGGCGTCGAAGTGCTGGACAGCATCATCAACCGCATGATCATCCAGCAGGAATGCGAGCGCAAGGGAATCGTCGTGACCGAGGCCGAAGTGCGGCAGGAGGTCCAGAGGATCGTCAAGAACTTCAACCTGCCGCTCGATACGTGGTATCAGATGCTCAAAACTGAGCGAAGCATCACCCCGCAGCAGTATCACCGGGACATCATCTGGCCGATGCTCGCGCTGAAGAAGCTCGCCGGGAAAAACGTCCAGGTCACCGAAGAGGATATGAAAAAGGCGTTCGAGCGGGATTATGGTCCCCGGGTCGAAGTCCGCGCCATCGTCGTCAACGATAACGTCCGCCGCGCGGGCGAAATCTGGCAGGAATGCCAGAAGTCACCCGACGAGTTCGACAAGCTGGCGAAGAAGTACTCGGAAGATCCCAACAGCAAGCCTCTGGGCGGCGTCGTACCGCCGATCCGCCGTCATGCGGGACTCAAGCAACTCGAAGAAGAAGCCTTCAAGTTGAAGCCGGGCGAAATCTCCAGCGTGATTCAAACCGGTGAGAATCGCCACGTGATTCTGAAGTGCGAAGGCTTCACGGATCCCGTCGTCACTGATCCGAAGATTGTCTGGGATCAACTCCACGAAGCGCTCGTGGAAGAGAAAACGCAGCAGGCGGTGGCACAGGTGTTCGAAGACATCCGCAAGCGGGCGCAGGTGATCAATTACCTCACCAACGAGTCGACGCTCGGCCCGCGACCGGGGCAACTCTCGCCGGGGAACATTCAACAGACCAGCGGACAGACGACGGGCCGACCGTCCGTGACGCCGGCCACCCGTTGATCCATATACGGCGCTGAACGACGCCCAGGCTGACGGATCTGCCGTCAATCGACGAGGGGACGCGGCGATCTCCGACTCGCTCAGAGCAACGGAGCATTGAATGGTCGTTGTCCGAAGGCAGAGCCGTCGGCGTGGGAATGAATGATCCGTCGAACAGGGAGCAGACGCCCACACCGTTGGAGTGCGGGGCGTCGGGGCGTCAGGATCTGCATCCACGAATCGCTCCCGCGCGGCCCGTGCCGGATTCACCCCACGTCCGTGACACGACGGCTCTGGAGTTTGGCCCCCTATGTCCTCTTCGCCGGCCATCACGATGAGCGCGGACGGTCTGGACTCGCTCCAGCCGAGCCGATTCGTGATCCGGGAGGGAGTCTCGCAGCCGTTTCGCATCGACCTGGAGTTTCGGGCCGCGGGGACGCTTGACCTCGCCAAATTCCTGGGGAAGCACGTCACGCTGACGTTCCAGTTGCAGACCAGCAACGGCGTGCGAACCATCGATGGGCTTGTCAGCCGTGCTGCGATCGTCGGAACGTACCGCGATCAATCGGTGTATCGTGCGCGGCTGCGGCCGTGGTCCTGGTTCCTCAAGCAATCCAGTGACTGCCGCATCTTTCAGAATCAATCCGTGCCGGACATCATCTCGGCCGTCGCCTCAGAGCGCGGATTAGGACCGCTCCAGAAGAAACTCAGCGGAACCTACGCCTCCGTTGAGTATTGCGTGCAGTACAACGAAAGCGATGCCAATTTCCTGCATCGATTATTGGAAGAGAACGGGATTTCGTACGTCTTCAGTCATGCAGCCGGTGCTCATACGCTGATTCTCACGGACGACGTGACCAAACTCGGCGCGGTCGACGGTTATGCCGACGTAGCGCTCCGGCCAGGGACGACTGGAACGGTCGGTCAGCCGGACCACTTTCGCACATGGTCGGGCGGGCGCGCCGCACGAACGGGAACAGTCACCATGCGCGACTATGATTTCACCAAACCGCGCGTCGACCTGACGAAAGACTCAGCAGCTGCCAAGCCCGTTTTCTCTGCGCTCGAATGGTACTCCTATCCCGGCCGATATACGGACGCCAGTGCCGGGGCGACGCTCGCCGCCGTGCGGTTGGACGCGATGCGATCGGCTGTTGAGACGGTCCGAGCGTCCGGCACCGCGCGGGGACTTCAGCCCGGAGCGACCGTCAAGGTCTCGACGCATCCGCGGTCCGACCAGAATCAGGAATACATCGTGCTGGAAGCGGAACACCGTATCGTCGCCCCGTGGCACGCTCCCGGACCCGGCGAGGAGAACTGGTATAGCGGCCGGTATCGACTTCAACCCTCGGCGAACACGATCCGGCCGCGGTTTTCGGCCCGTCGACCGAGAATTCTCGGTCCACAAACCGCCGTCGTCGTTGGCCCCAGCGGACAGGAGACGTATACCGACAGTTATGGCCGTATCAAGGTGCAGTTTCACTGGGACCGGCTGGGGAAGAACGACGACAAGAGTTCCTGCTGGATTCGCTGCGCTCAACCCGTCGCCGGGAAAGGCTTCGGCGCCTTCGCGCTGCCGCGCGTGGGCCAGGAGGTCATTGTCGAATTTCTCAACGGGGACCCCGATCGTCCGCTTGCGACCGGCACGGTTTTCAACGCCGACATGACGGGGCCGCTGACACTGCCGGATCAGGCGTCGCGCACGTCCCTGAAAACAAAAACCATTGGCGCCGACTCACCCGACCAGGGGCATGAGTTGACGTTCGAAGACGCCGCCAATGGCGAGTACATCCTGCTGCATTCCGAACGGGACTTCCAGCGCGTCGTTGAAAACAACGACGATCTCAAAGTGGGATTTGAGAAGAAGAATCCCGGCAATCAAACCATCAGCATCTTCAACAATCAGACGGTCACCATCGGCGACAGCTCAGCAGATGATGGTAGCCAGAGCATGACGATCAAAAACAAACGCGATGTCACGATCAGTCAGGGTGCGGACAGTCTCACCGTTTCCAAAGGCGACTGGAACGTCACGTTGTCCGCTGGTTCGGCGACGATCTCGGCAGCAAAGCAGATCGTTCTCAAAGTCGGTGATTCGCAGCTGACCCTGGACACGTCCGGAATCACATTGAAAGGCACGTCGATCGCGATCAACGCCGACGGGTCATTCACCGCCAAGGGGGCGGAGATCCAGGAAGAAGCGTCGGCATCGATGACGCTCAAAGGCGGAGTCGTACAGATCAATTGAAGACATGTCAGCGAGACGGCAACTCATCCCCTGCCGGAAAAGGGTTGATTCGCCCAATGCGCATAGCGTGTGGTATCCCGACACATCAGAAAAGGATTCCCAGTTCCCTCCTCAAGCACGCTGTGAATACTGATCAAGAGTGCGCGGCAGGCGTCGCTTGCTACGACGAAGGCGTGATGGGAACACACATCGTCCTTGTCGATTGACGTGGCGGGCACAGCCCAGTCGACGGAGTCCCCAGGAAAAAACGAATGTCGGTCGCCCTGCATATTGAAGGAGCGCGGCAACGAAGCGAGCGCATTGCGCTCCGCGACGGCCAGGTGGCCGTGGTGGGGCGTTCACCGTGGGTGGACATTTCCCTGCCGGAGGAAACGGAACTCGCGGAGGAGCATTTCCGTATCGATTGCCGGCATACCGGATGCCGCGTTCAATCGATCAACGGAACACTGCTCCGGAACGGCGTGCAGACCGATACGGCGGCATTGATCGATGGCGATTCCCTCGCCGCCGGGCGGCTTCAGTTCCGCGTTCAGATCTCCGGATTGACGCCCCGACAGGTCGTCGCCGAACAGCCGTCGGATCGCCCCGAACAAGTCTCCCGGCTCGACGATTTCGCCGGCATTCTCGGACGCGCCGGCTTGTCTCCCGAAGCCCAGGCACAGCTCGTCATCGGGGACCGAATGGGGACGTTTGATGCACTCGTTACTGTTGGACTCCGTAAGGACGCGTGCCGCTTTGCGATCGCCTGCCTGCCGCGCGCCGTCGCAATGGGGTGGGCCGCCGCATCTCTGGGCGCCGTCTGCGGGTTGTCATTGGAAGAACAGCATCAGCTTGTCGAGTCTGTTGACATCGAGAGCAATGCGTTCACTCCCGAACAGATCGACCAACAGATCGTGGCACACGCCGAGAACTCCGCCGCAGCCTGGATCTGGAAAGCAGCTCGCTGGTCGCATGGCAGTCTGTTGGGAAAGGAACTCCCCCCGGTTCCGCCGGCGCCGCATCTCTTCGCATTGGCCATCAGCGTGGCAGTTTCGCTGGGATCAGTGCAACACAGTGATGACACGGCCGTTCACTGGGTCGAATCCCTTCGTGATCAGCTCGCCACACTGACGGGAGTGGTGGATGGAAGCGCTCCTCGTTAATCACCAGGTTCTTGATCGGTGAGGTTCACAGTGTCGAGCATGATTCGTCATCAAAAGGGCTGCAACGCAACGCGTCAGCGCGCACGGGGCGAACTGTTCGTTGTTGATGCTTCGATTGACGATCTCAATCAATTGATGTCAGACGAGAAATCTGCGATCGGCGTCAACAACGCGGCTTCCACCACCGCATGATCTTCATGAAGGAACTCAACCATGCCACCGGCCGCTCGTGTGGGTGACCTCCACGTTTGTACTCAGGTGACTGGCGTGGTGCCGCATGTGGGAGGGCCAATTGCCGGACCCGGCGCGGCGACGGTGCTGATCAACAGCATGCCTGCATCGATTGTCGGCGACACGTGCGTGTGCGTCGGCCCGCCCGATAAGACAGTCAAGGGATCAGGCACTGTCATGCTCAAGGGCAAGCCGGCGGTGCGACTGGGTGATCAGACCGATCATGGCGGAACGATTGTGCTGGGCTCTCCCACAGTGCTGATTGGAGGCTAAGCCGAACGCTGCAAGGATGGGGCGCGGGCGCCTCGAACGTCACAATGGCCGACCGGAAGGCCACCGCCCCGGCGGTCGACTCGAACCGGCGTTTCTCACGGAAGGATCTCACAGAAGCATGACGCAGAACTGGCAAACGACCCCGGGAAGCCGGTGGTTCCGTCCGCTGGCGGCGGTGGCGGCAGCTGCGCTGTTCTTTGTGGGCATCGCCATCTTTGTTGTTGCACTGCTGCGGCCGTTTGACGAACCGCGCTTGTTCCTGCTGGTGTGCGATGGAGATCCGGCAACAACGAGCGGTTCACCGCTGGCGTTTCTGGCCGCGGCGAATCCTGGACGAACCGTCTATCGGTCCGTCACCACGCCTGTGGGGCGCAATTGGCTTTTGTCGATCGAGGATTTGCGCAATCATGTCCTGCCGCGGGACGCGGTGCTTGTTTCGCTGCGGGGCGATTGGGTCGATGATCCGGAGCCAGCTCTCCAGTCACGCCGCGACTCGGGGAATGGAACGACGCCCGAACATCTTGATATTGCGGATGTCGTCACGCATCTGGAGCGATTGCCGGCTCAAACGATCATTCTTTGCCTTGATGATTCCGACCCGGATCTGGACCAGTTCTCCGAGCGGCTGAGGCAGTCGTATTCGCAGGCGGGGCCTGGTCGCGTGGTCATCGTGACGGCTCACATGCTGGGAGAGGAATCCTTTCCATTGCCGGGGCGGCAATGCTCCGCGTTCGGCCAGGTCGTCGCCCACGCCTTGTGCCCTTCTGCCGACCGGAATCAGGACTCGGGCGTTTCCCTGGAGGAATTCCTCGCCGCCATTCGTCAACAAGTGGATGGATGGGCGGCGGCACTCACCGGAGGGCGCGAAAGCCAGACGCCATTGGTGATTGAACCCGCGGAGACACGTTCCAGTGTCCTCCTGTCTCCCGTGCTGCATCGTGCGTCCGACCATCCGCTCAACGAATCGAAAACGGCGAACGAGCTTGCGGAGACAGACAACGACCAGTTCAAGCAACTCACCGCGTTGTGGCAACTGTCACAGGAGCTGCTCGATCGGGGGATCGCTCGAGCTGTCCCGCTCGTCATGTATCGTCGGCTTCACCGCGACATCCTGGGGTTGGAGCGTCGATGGCGGTTTGGTGAACGGTCCTCCACGTTGCAAACTGAACTCGAGTCGCGGCATGCTGTGCTCACAGCGCTTGCCGCAGGCGATCCCTTACCTTCGGATGGTCCGCAATGGGCCAATGAGCTGGCCGTGCTGATCCACGTCGCGGCTTCCGATGTCCCGGAGCCACCGGCAACACAGGGCACGTTCCTTCAGCTCGAGAAGCTGCTTCAGGATCAGGCAACGAAGGCGGAGATTGAGACCCGGCTTGCCGGAATCAGCTCGACAGTTCCCAATCGGACCTTGCGTCTCGTCACTCAGTTAACGGCTGCACCTCAGATCCCGGACAACGTGTGGCGCGATGTCCTGTTGACGCGCCTGCATCTGGAGCGCGTAAAGTCCGCCGTGCCGCGTTCCTCATGGACAGCCGCCGACCGGACGGCGGCCGAGCGAGCGGCCTTACGATCCGAAAGACTGCTCCTCGATCAGATCGAGCAGGACTGGCTGAAGCGGGCCCAACACGCCCAGGCAACCGCCGCTTTGGCATTGCAGCGCATTCATACGATTGAGCAACTGCATTCCAACGCCACGGCCGTCTGTCGCCGCGCGCAGTTGATGTTTCCTGATTTCCTGGATGCCGATGAATTCCTGCAGTTCTGGGAGAATGATCCGTCCGAGGTCGGCGCAGTCCTTGATGAGATGCTTGCCTCCCTGGCCGTGCTGCGAGTGGATCTGCTGCGCGAGGCGCTCGATGACCCGGGGCGAGTGGAGCAACTGGCTGCGTCGCTGCAGACCGGCCAGATGCGGCTGCTGGAACCAGTGCAGCAGATCGTCGCACATGCCAGGATCAACGCGGCTCCGCCGCCGACGTTGGAACTGGTGAGACTCTTGCGGACAACATGGCTCAGCGCACCGGAACGAATTCAACTACTGACAACCTGGCGGCAGGTCGCGGCGAATCTCCCGTTGGATCCCCCCCGGCCAACGGCCGCCGGACGCATCATCATGCGTGGACTGGCGGATGGTCTGGCGGCTAACAGTCGTCGCCGCGTTCAGTTCGACAACCTCTATGGCGACGCATCCGCGTGCCGGGCGGCAGCATTGGAAATTGGTCAGGTCGAAGTCCATGAAGATTTTGTGGATGCTCTCCGACGATTCGATTCACTCGAACAGCAATGGTGTCTTGAGCAACCCGGCCGAATGCGAAAGGATTGCGCCCGCCTGGTTGCGGCTCCTCTCGACAAGAATAACTTCGCCCAGTGCCGCAGTCTCTGGGAGGACTTCGATGGACTGCAGGATGACTCTCCATTGCCGCCGGACTGGCCGCGGCTGGTGGAACGGATCCTCGGGGCCCGGAAGATCTGGCATCTCGACCGCCGGATTGAGCGACTTGAGATGGCCCGAAACGACGCCGCTGCGTGGGAGCGAGAATGCTACGACCGGGAAGAAGTCGAACTTCGCGGCGCTCGCGGCGCATCCAGTCAATGGCCATCGCCGATGCATGTCACAGCTGCAACGTTGATTGGTCCATCCTCGTTGGTGCTCAACCCGTCGTCCGCGACCGAGCTGAACATTCGCGTTGAGAATCTCGAAGATCCCTCGCAACCGACTGAAGTGTCGGTTCAATATGACGCGTCACAGTACAGCGTCTTCGCGCCGGATGGTCGGCAGATTCTCGCGGCGACTGCGCCCCCCTGGCCATACGCTGAGGCAAACATCGGAGGCATTGTCCCCATCGCAGCGAGTTCCGCCGATCCTCGCACTATCACATTGCTGATCCAGCCCGGTGCGGTGGATGTTCAACCCTCACCGCTTCTGGTCCGCTTGCAGGGAACGAACTGGACCGCGCGGACGACGTGCCAGTTGCTCCCGCCGCAGTTGCTGCCCGTGGACGTTCTGCTCAGAGACGAGTTCGGTCCCGTCACGTCGGACGGCGTTGGCTTTTCCGTCGAGCCTTATCCAAACCGCATGGCGACGCTGTACTGGTCGTTGCGGAACAACGTCTCGTCCATGCGTCACATCGACGTGGAGATCTATGCCGTGGAATCGGCTCAAATGTCACCATCGCTTCCCCGCTTCGCCATTCCGGTGAAGGACGCGGCAGCGATCATTCAGGGAGTGACTCCACGAAGGCAGGTCATCCAGATTCCGGACATCTCGCTGCCCCCCGCCTCAGACCCGCTGCCGATTCCGTTCCCCAAACAGGATGACAGCAAATCGCCAATCCCTCTCCAGGGCGGAATGATCATTTCCGTGACCGATCAGGAGTCCGGCCTGACGTCTCTGCAGCAGGTCCGCATTCGTCCCCAGCGGCCCGCGCGATTTGTGGATCTGACCGTGGAATACGAGCGGACGACCGGTCGGAGTACGATTCTCACCAAAGCACGGTCGCCGCAAAGTCTGCCGCATGAGGGCATCAGCGTTCTTGCGAAGCTCGCGAACGTCGCATCAGGGCCGCAGCCTGCTCGAACAACCGGTCTCCTTGGTCCGCAGGCGCCAGCGGCC
Organism: Planctomycetaceae bacterium; assembly: GCA_019636315.1. Taxonomy (GTDB): domain Bacteria; phylum Planctomycetota; class Planctomycetia; order Planctomycetales; family Planctomycetaceae; genus JAHBXU01. The sequence goes on from JAHBXU010000051.1 coordinate 11,043, forward strand.
ACACTGACGCTCGTCGGGTCACCTGGCACTCCCCAACGACTGGAGGTCGACGTTGCCGGCTGGCCTCGGGCGTTTGTCGTGGATGTGAAGGACGGTGCCGCCCGCATCTCCCAACAAAACGCCATTCGGGTGACCTCGCCCTTGCCGGGAGCGGTCTACCAGTCCCCCGGTTCAATCCCCGTCCACGTCGAAGTCGATGCGGCACCGACCGGTTTCGTCACGGAGTCGGAGGGATTTGAGGTGGGCGTCGATGCGAATCACGATCGCCGCCTCGATGGGGAACATCCGGTCCGCATCGACCGCGACCGCAACGTGACGTTGCAATGGCTCGGTTCCCATCCGGACGGTTCCACAACATTTGCCGTGAGTGTGGGCGACTTCGACCTCGTTCTCCCGACGGACGGATTGCAGAATCAGCGGGCCGCTATTCTCTCGCGCGTTGTGCGTAACGGGGGACCGGAGATCTGGGGCGAGGCCGTGCCTGTCGTGTTTGACAGTGCGCCGCCACAGCTTTCCGACAGCGAGCTTCAACCCGGTCCGACTGTCGTCATTGGCCAGCCGCTGGTCCTGCTGGCATCCGCCGACGATGCCGGGCTGAGCGGCGTGGCGAGCGTGCAAGCTGGCTTTGATCCGAGTCGGACGGGCCTGTTCGACGACAAGGTGCAACCTCTGGCTGCTGTTCCGACGGAAGACGGCCGCTGGCGAGTCGAGGCGCCGACGGACAAGCTGGAGCAGGGCCGCCACTTGCTGCTCGCGCGATCCATCGACAACGCAGGAAATGCCGAATCGCCTCATTTGTTCTGGGTGGACGTCATCACCGCCGAGGAGTTTGCCCGCAGGCAGGCGGGTCGAACGACGTCGTTGGCAGGGCAGTTGCTGTTTGGAAAGCAGCCGGTTTCCGGAATTACGGTCTCGCTCACACGGGATCCCACTGAAGCTGCAAAGGCTTCCGAACCGATGAA
>JAHBXU010000510.1 GCA_019636315.1 Planctomycetaceae bacterium
ACTCGGCTCGGTCGACTGATCGATCACTCTCCGGTTGTTGGCACGCTTCCCCCGCCCGGCGGCGACGGCGGAAGAATCCAATCATGCCAATCGCCCCCATGCCAAATAGAGACAGCGATCCGGGTTCCGGAACGGACGCGGCATCGGCGTAGGCGACGTTACCAACATTAATGACATCCGAAATTGAGGAAACGAGGTGCACCGTTTGAAATGGTGTTGATTCGACAACGCCGATGAACCCCCCGGTCGCGTAACCGTCGCCGGTGCCGAGGAGGAAATCCCTGCCCTGCGTCGACAGGATGATCAGATTGATCCCCGAAAACCGACTGAACGTGCCGAAGTTCATGGAGAACGCAGTGATGGGGGTGGGAAAAGTCAGCAAGAACACATTGAGTCCCTGTGTGCCCTGCTGTACGGAGAGAATCGGGATCGTTGAGGTGATCGACGTACTCACGGTAAACAGATGTGGATCACCGAATGCACCGTCGGTTGCAAATGTCACCCCATCGAACGTCACTGAGGCTGATGCCGGCCCAAGGTAAGAGGTCACATCCGGAATCGTCACAGGGGTGACATTGGTGACCGCATGGTTCCAGCTGGCATAGTCAGTATACGTCATCATGCCCGCGCCACCGGGCGAAGCGAGGCCGAAGAACAACAACACACTGCAGGGGAAAGAGCCTCGCATCAGAACCTCCTTCAGGTCAACGGGACAGGCACAGTGACGAACTCAAGGCGAACCCGAGCGGCGCAAAAGTCGCTCAGGTCGAAATGACGATGGGACGGAACGTGGCGCAGCGCGCACCGTCAGCGCAGAACAGATGGAAAGTGCAAAGCGGCACGGACCGCAGTGCTCGAAACTCCGGAGGAAGTGTTACTTCGGTTCGTCCTGCACGTGGACATTCCGCTCCGCCACCTTGGCGGCTTCGTTCTTCAATAGCTTCAACGTCAGGCGGCGATTCCAGGGAATCTTGAAGTGCTGCTCTGCGGGAGCATGCAGCTCCGGATCGGCCGCTTCAATGCCCTTCCTGAACCACTGCTGGACTTCGTCCGCGTGACCGAGTTGGTGGTGTATGAGCGCGAGAACGAACGCGAGATAAGCGGGCGAGAACTGAGGGGCGTCCTCCGGAGTTTGTCGACGATACGCACTCTCCAGCAACGCCTTCGCCGAATCGAAACGTCCGGCGCGAAATTCGATCGCACCAAGCACAGCGGCATACTTCACGTTATCTGCGTCCAGGTGCGAGGCTCGTTCGGCAAGCTGAATGGCCGGGGTGAAGTCAGAGAGTGCGTCCGGGGCCAGGGCGCACGTCCAGGCCGTGCTGTAGGCCGTTTCGGCGTCTTCTGTGTCCGCGAACTTCGCAAGCATCTCGGAGCACGTCGTGCGAAACGCGGCCTGGTCGTTCTCCGCAAGCTGAACGAGCGCCAAATGATACCAGTTCACGCTGTGCGCAGTTCCCAGCTTGATCGACGTGCTGAAATCTTCGGCCGCACGATCCCATTTCTCCACTCGCGCGAAGCCGTGTGCTCGCGACTGATGCGAGGCCGCGTTCGGCAGGATCTTGACCAGCATGTCTCCCAACGCCAGTTCATCGGACTCGTCGAACGGCCCTTCTTCTGACACTCCCAGCAGCGTTGCGGCCTCTTTCCGAAACTGCTTGTTCGAGACTTCATGCACGGGCGAGTCTCTGGTGGTCCACCGGCGGGCGGCCTTGTACCACTGGCCCGCATCATCGGGATGTCCGAGCTGCCAGTTGGCCATCGCCAGGACATACAGGTCGGAGGTATACGGTCCATTTCCGACATCAATCGCTTTGGACGCCGCATCAACGGCTGCTTGCCAGTTGCCGGCACGGTAATGGCAGACTCCCAAGGTGTTCCAGAAGGAGTCCGATTCGGGCGACAACTCGACCGCCCGCTGCGCCAGCTTCACCGCAAACTCGGCATCCTGCGGATCACAGGGACCTGCGGCAGCAATTTCCCAAGCCAGCCCATTCAATGCCCCGGCGTTCTTCAGCGGGTAGTCCCAGAAGTGTTCATAGATTGTCGACGCCTCTTCCCCCCGGCCGGCCTCATGAAGCAGTCGAATCAACGGCGCGTAGAATCCCAAATGGTGCGCATACAATTCAATGTCCGGTGAATGAGAGACGACGTCTTCGTACAAGCGCATGGCTGCCCTGTAGGCCTGCTCGGCTTGATCCGGTTCCCCCATCTTCCGATATGCGTCGCCCAGATAGGTGTAGGACGAAATGAGCCGCGTACGGTAGTAGTGCGTCTCAGGCGACTCGGCGATAAGTTTCTCTCCAATCTCGACTGCTCGTCGCAGCGGCGATTCCGCTTCTTTCACACGATCATCCGTTGTGAGCAGGAGCCCCAAGGTCATCAGGCTGCGCAACAAGTCGTACTGGTAGTCGCTGATGCTTGGATAGTCTGTGGCGAGCACCTCCTGCAGATCCATAGCCTTCTGAAGCCACTCTTCTTGTTCCGAGGGCGTCGCGGACAACCCATTCAACCAGAAGTACACGTTCGCCAGTTTATTGCGATAATCGGACACATCCGGGGAAGCGACAATGATTGCCTCCAGCAATGATGCCGACTTCATATACTCCTGTTTGGCGAGCTGTCCCATACCGGCGAGTCGCATGTAGTCCGCATTTGCCTGATAACTCTCAGCCAATTCCTCGCGATAAGTGACGTTGTTTGGAAGGCCTGTCGCTATTTTTTCCTGGAGCCCCAGCGCCTTCTCAATGGTCGCGCGCGCCTCATCACTTCTTCCCAACTTCTGGAGAACCTGCGCGAGATGAAAATAGCCCTTGCCAAGACGGCGCTGATACTCGACCACTCCCGGGAACTCCGCAACCAGTTGTTCCTCCAGAGCGACGGCACGACGTTGAACCGGTTCTTCGAACTTGTGCCCGCGTGTGTCCCCTAAATTGACGCCCAGCTTGTGGAGCATGTCCGCGAGCTCCTGACGATACTGGGGGACTTTTGGAAATTCGGCGACCAGAGACTGCAGCTGTTCAATCGCCGGCATTCCGGCTGCTTCCGCTTCTGTTCTCTTCCCGAGCCGATGCTGAATCTCCGCGACGCGTCGCGAGGCCCGCGCTGACTCAAATCGCAGGTCTGCCTCGTCGCTGCGCTGCTTGGCCGATTCTTCATAGAACTTCAGCGCCTTCTCCAGAAACTCGCGTTGGAGTGGCTGGAGTTTTGGTTGTTGGGCCAGCCATTTCTCGGCGACCTGTGTGTACATGTCATCCACAGCCTGACGTGCTCGCTCGAAGCTGGCTTCGGCATCGACCCGTCGGGCTTCGGCTGTCGCTTCGGCCGTGATCGCGCGGTCTCGCTGTTCAACGGCCTCCGCGCCCCGGATCTCAGCCTCTTGGCGTTGCTCGGCTTCGGCTTCCCGTGCCGCACTCTCAGAGATGAGCCGCTGCTGCGCGAGTGATTCCGCCGCCACCGCGCGATCCCGTTGGCGTGTCGCTTCCACCGCTTGCCAGGTCGTCCCCAGGATGCCCAGCAGCAGAGCGGCCGCCACGAGGCAGATCGTCGCCAGCGCAATGCGATTGCGCCTTGCAAACTTGCGAAACCGATAGCCGGCCGACGGGGGACAGGCCACGACCGGTTCATCATTCAAGTAGTGTGAAATGTCATTCGCCAGCGCATTCGACGTGGCATAACGGCGATTGCGGTCCTTCTCCAGCGTCTTCATCACGATCCAGTCCAGCTCTCCCCGCATGAGCGCACTGAGCTTGGCCGGTTCGATGCGGCGATTGGCGGCAACCGACGGCAGCGACCCGCTGCTGCTGAGCTTCGTGCTCGGCCGCGGCGGTTCCTCTTCACGAATGATTCGGAGCAGTTCGTCGATGGCCGCCGATCGCAGACGGCGTTTATCGAACGGCGTTTCCCCCGTCAGGAGTTCGTACAGCACAACCCCCAGAGAATACACGTCGCTACGTGTGTCGATATCGAGCTGGTTCCGCTGTGCCTGCTCCGGACTCATGTACTCAATCGTGCCGATGATCTGGCCGAGTCC
>JAHBXU010000511.1 GCA_019636315.1 Planctomycetaceae bacterium
CGAAGTAGGCCCGCAAGCGATAGAAATCGTATTGCGAGACGGGGTCCGTCTTATGGTCGTGGCACTGGGCGCACCCCAATTGCAACCCGAGCAGCACCTCGCCGACGTTCGCGGTCATGCCGTTCAGGAACATGTGCCGCCGTTCCTCCTGCAGGTTGATATCCGGCATGTCCGGTCCGCACAGCAGGAACCCGGTGGCCACATGAGCCGCGGCATCGTCGGGCTGGATTTCATCCCCGGCCAGTTGCAGCGAGACAAACCGGTCGAAGGGAACGTCGGCATTCAGGGCGTCAATCACCCAGTCACGATATCGCCACGCTTCAGGGCGGACATGGTCAAACTCATACCCGTCCGTTTCGGCGAAACGGGCGAGGTCGAGCCAGTGCTGCGCCCACCGCTCGCCATAGGCACGATCGGACAAGAGGCGGTCCACAACTCGTTCGTAAGCATCAGGAGCCTCGTCAGCGAGGAATGCACTCATCTCGTCCGGTGTGGGCGGGAGGCCCGTGAGGTCGAAGGTCACACGCCGCAACAGTGTGTGTCTATCCGCTTCCGGCAGGGGTCGTAACCCCTTTGTCTCGAGCCGGGCCAGAATGAACCGGTCAACGGGCGTCCGCCCCCATGCACCATCCTGCACGTGCGGCACCGCAGGACGCACCAGCGACTCGAACGCCCAGTGCCGCCGGTCCAATTCCGTAATTGGCGGCTCGGGAGGGATGTCAGCGTCGGCGATGCCTCCGCCCCCCACAACAACCGTAAGGAGTGCGACGGCGATGTTCCGCAGGGGCATCGTGGCATCCGTTTTATGAGAGAATGTCCGTCACGACAGTGCCCGCCACGTCGGTCAACCGTTCGTCGCGGCCATTGTGGAAGTAGGTCAGGCGTTCGTGATCGAAACCGAGCAGGTGCAGGATCGTCGCGTGCAGGTCGTGAATGTGGACCGGATGCTCTTCCGCCCGCAGTCCAACGGCGTCCGTCGCCCCATAGGTCATGCCGCCTTTCACTCCGCCGCCGGCAAGGCAGACCGTGTATCCCCAGGGGTTGTGATCGCGGCCCGTTCCCTGCTCGCTCATCGGCATGCGGCCGAATTCGCCCCCCCAGATGACGAGTGTTTCATCGAGCAGGCCGCACATTCGCAAGTCGCGGAGCAGGCCGGCGATCGGCAGGTCCGTCGCCCCACAGTACTCGCTGTGATTTTTGAGCACGTCCTGATGTGCGTCCCAGCCGTTCGTGTCGCCCGAGTAGAGCTGGACGAATCGCACTCCCCGCTCGACCATTCTTCGCGCGAGAAGACACCGCGTGCCGAACTCGTTCGTCTCCTTCCGGCCGATGCCATACAGGTCCAGCGTCGATGGGGTTTCCCCGCTCAAATCGACAAGTTCGGGCGCTGTCGCCTGCATGCGGAACGCCAGTTCGTAGGACTCGATTCGTGCCGCCAATTGGGTGTCGAAGTCGCGGGCGACGAGGTGGGCTTCGTTCTGACGCCGCACGAAATCCAGCAGCCGCTCCTGACGCGCGGCTGTCATGTTCTCATGGCGCTGCAGGTGCAAAACGGGGTTTGGCCCGGGGCGAAATGTTGTCCCCTGAAACGTCGCCGGGAGGAATCCGCTTCCCCAGGCGGGGGGGCCGCCTTTGAGGCCTCCCTTCGGATCCGGCATCACGACGAAGGCTGGCAGGTTCTGGTTTTCGGTGCCCAGGCCGTAGCTCACCCACGCGCCGAGGCTCGGCTTACCCATCAGGATGCTGCCGGTGTTCATCTGATACACCGACTGCGGATGATTCACACTGTCCCCATGACAACTGCGGATCACACACAGCTCGTCGGCGCATTCCGCCATGTGCGGCAGAAAGTCGCTGATGGAGATGCCGGATTCGCCCCGTGGTCGAAATGGCTTGACCGGTGCGAGCAGCGGATTCTCCGCGACTTTCCGGCGCGTCATCACCGAACCGAAACTTTCCGGCAGCGGCTGTCCTGCGTAACGCAGCAGGTCCGGTTTGGGGTCAAACAGGTCCACATGGCTCGGCCCGCCATGCATGAAGAGATAAATCACGCTTCGTGCGCGGGGCGCAAAGCGCGACGGCCGGGCCATCAACGGCGATCCGGCGACAGCTCGCCCGTCTGCAGCCTGTAGGTCCGCTGGACGAAATCCCTCGGTGGCCAGCAGCGCCGAGCAGGCCAGTGCGCCGAACCCGCCGCCGGCATCACGGAGGAAGTTGCGACGTGTGCAGCCGCTGGCCGATTCCGTGAGCATGGTCACCTCGGCTGTCGCAGAACTGGAGAATGCGCCAAGTTGCATCATGACCGAGGGCGAAAGGAGTGTCCATCCTTCCGCCCTCTCGTGTCATTTCAGCGATTGCCATCCGGTTCAGCCGCGCAGCGGATCGGCGGCATCCCGTTCTCGCTATTTCGGCGCAATCCAGATGTTCCGGAACGCAACCGGATTCCCATGATCCTGCAGGAACAGCGCATCCGACTCTGGACCTTCGGGATGGCGGCCGGGGGTTCCCTGCGTCAGCTCGACGTTGTTATGGATCACCACACCGTTGTGCTTCACGGTGATCCGGCCATTTTTTGTCTTTTTCCCCTGATCATCGTATCGGGCGGCGGTGAAGTCGATGTCGTAGGTCTGCCAGGCGAGCGGCGGCAGGCACATATTCGTGGACGGCTCCGAGACGGAGTAAATGCCGCCGCACTCGTTGCTCTTGCCTTCCAGCCCGAACGAGTCCAGGACCTGCACCTCATAGCGGCTTTGGACATAAACGCCGCTGTTCCCACGGGCCTGTCCGCGCGAGTTGGGCATAAACGGGGTGCGGAATTCGACATGGAGTGTATGGTCGCCAAACTTTTCCTTCGTTGCACAATTTGTTGCTCCGAGCAGATCGCCTTCGATGAGCTGACCGTTCTCCCAACCCTCGACGGACGATCCGTCGAAGAGCACGATGGCGCCCGCTGGCGGCTTCGCACCGAGCGTCGGACTCTGCCGGTTGGTCTTCTTGAACTCGGCAACGACCGAATTTCCGACGAAGACTTTCAGCGTCTTGCCGTCCACTTCGACGCGGTGATCCCCGTCATTCACGGTGAACTTCGCAACATTGTCGACCCGTTCGCCGTCGAAGACGCGGACTTCGCTGCCGCGCCGCCAGCCGGCGCCCGGCAAACCACCGATCAACCCGACGGAGCGGAATTTTCCGTCGCCGAGTGCAATGATCTGGACGCCAATCTCAATGTCGCCCTCCGAGGTCGGCATATGGCCGACATATTCTCCCTGGATCTCATAATCGATTCCGGCCTGTTCCGGATCGGTGAATGTCGGCGCATTCGGATCGGCCGCGAAGGCCTGAACACAGAGAAAGAGTCCCGCTACTACAAACAGGCCGTGTCGTTGGATCATGATTCAGGCTCCCGGAATGGCAGATAACGTTGCCTGCTCATTCTGCACGGGAGAACGCCGAGATACAAGCACACGCGCGAGTGTAAGGGGCGGGGGATATTGTCGACTCCCGTTTTTTGCAGCGAGTTGTGGAGCGGCCCTGTTCTGTGTGAGGGAGGTCGGATAGGATGAGACCTTTCTTGCGGGCCGCGGATGGAATTGGTGACGTCGACCGACTGGTCTTCGTCACGATTCGTGGAATCGTTGCGAACGGGCCATGAACCGGAAACTCAACTGGCCTTGCGGACGAGGTTCACTCGGTGGATGAGTGGGCTTTGCAGGCCGGAGATCCGGCGTGCACATCACGGATTTCATCACTGTCGCGGCACCGCAGCGACAGATCGGCGGTCAGGATCAGCGGCGCCGGCCGAGTCGCGATCTGCTCATTTGGTCACTGAAGAACCCAGCGTTATGCAGGCATTGCCCATTGTCGAGGCCCCGTCGGCCGACTCCCGTCCGACGGCGGATCATCCGCAACAATCCAAAGGGAGTTACTGCTTTGTCTCTCTGGGCTGTCCCAAAAATCTGGTGGACAGCGAACGCATGCTGGGGACGCTTGCGCTCGATGGTTATACGCTGGTTTCCGAACCGGACGGC
>JAHBXU010000512.1 GCA_019636315.1 Planctomycetaceae bacterium
TCTGGTATGGCGGGAGTCGGGTCTGGTCGATCGGCTGCCGGCGGGGACATTGCCGCGCGTCTGGTCAACGCCGATTGCCGAGGGGTACTCGGGTCCTGCCGTGGCGAACGGTCGGGTTTTCGTGACGGATCGCGTTCATGGCGAAGGGGCACACGGCGTGGAACGCGTACTGTGCCTCGACGCCGCCACTGGGAAGGAACTCTGGAAGTTTTCGTATGACTGCGATTACACGATCAGTTATCCGGCGGGTCCGCGGGCGACTCCGGTCATCGACGACGGACGGGTGTACACGCTCGGCGCGGTCGGCCATCTCTTCTGCTTCGAGGCGGACTCCGGAAAAGTGCTCTGGCAGAAGCACTTTCCCGCGGACTTTGGCACCGTATTGCCCACATGGGGCATGGCGGCATCACCTCTGGTTGAAGGGGAGCAGTTAATCACACTGGTGGGCGGCCCGGGCGCGCTGGTCGTCAGCTTTGACAAACGGACTGGTCGGGAGTTGTGGCGAGCGCTCGATGACGCCGCCGTCGGATATTGTCCACCGGTGATCTTCGACTTTGGTCAATCGCGACAACTGATTCAGTGGCATCCGGCGGCTGTCAGTTCACTCGATCCACAAACGGGACGCGTCAACTGGCAAGTCCCCTTTCCGGCACAGGCGGGGTTGACGATCTCGACGCCGCGTCAACTCGGACAGCGGCTGTTTGTGACGGCATTCTACAATGGTCCGCTGATGCTGTCCGTGAGGCCGGACGCATCCGGCGCGGACGTGCTCTGGAAGGGAAAGAGCGAGAGCGAGATTAACACGGACGGCCTGCACGCCATTATGGCGACGCCCCTCATGGATGACACGCATCTTTATGGCGTGTGCAGTTATGGTCAGCTGCGATGTCTCGACGCCGTCACCGGCACGCGACTGTGGGAGACGGAACAGGCGACCGGCAGCGGTCGCTGGTGGAATGCGTTTCTCATTCCGCATGAACCACGAGGAGAACCGTCTCCTGAAACGGGACATCGGGTTTTCATTGCCAACGAACAGGGAGAGCTGATCCTCGCACGCTTGACGCCCGAGGGATATGAAGAACAGAGCCGCAGTATGCTCATCGAGCCGACGCGTCCGCTGGCCCGGCAGCGCGTCGTGGTCTGGTCGCATCCCGCATTTGCTGAGCGCAGTGTTTTTGCACGGAACGACCGTGAGATTGTGCGCGTCAGTCTGGCGCGCGATTAGGATGCTGCCTCGATGACGAAGACGTATGACGCCATCGTGCTGGGCGTGGGGGGATTCGGCAGTGCGGCGTTGTTTCACCTCGCGCGGCGCGGCGTCAACGTGCTGGGGATCGAACGATTCGGGATCGCTCACGACCGAGGGAGTTCGCACGGTGAGACGCGAATCATCCGCAAGGCGTACTTCGAGCACCCCGATTACGTGCCGCTTTTGCATCGGGCGTACGAGCTGTGGCGAGAGTTGGAGGCACTCTCTGGAAAGCAGTTGTACTGGGAAACCGGACTGGTTCTTTCCGGTCCACCGCGGGGTGAGACGATCATCGGAGCACTCGAAGCGGCAGGGCGGCACGGAGTACGGGTCGATGCAATGACGCTGGCGGATGCTCGAGAGCGGTTTCCGCTCTTCGCGTTTGCCGAGGACGACGCCGTCGTATTGGAACCGGAGGCAGGATACCTGAAAGTTGAAGACTGCGTCGCGACGCACATCGAGCAGGCGCAGCGGCAGGGAGCCTCATTGTTGACGAACCAGACGGTTCGGTCATGGTCGGTGGCCGGAAGCCGCGTGCGCGTGGTCACCGACAAGGGAACCATTGAAGCACCGCACCTGGTGATCGCGGCAGGAGCGTGGAGCGGGGCCATGCTGGGGCGCATCGGCGTGTCGCTGAGCGTGCTCCGTAAGCCGCTGTTCTGGCACGATGTGTCGACGCCCGATTGGCGCGAGACATCGGCGTTTTATTTTGAGCGGCCGCATGGAGCGTTCTACGGGTTCCCGTCTGTGGACGGACAGACGATCAAACTGGCGGAACATAGCGGCGGCGTTCCGGTCGACGATCCGCTGACGGTCGATCGCGGGCGTCACGACGTCGATCTTGCCCCCGTGCATCGCTTCATCACGGAGAGTTTGAGGCACGTGTCGCCTCAACCGCGACGCCATGCCGTCTGCATGTATACAATGTCGCCGGACGCCCACTTCCTCATCGACCGCCATCCGGAATATCCCCAGGTGGTGTTTGGGGCCGGTTTCTCGGGCCACGGATTCAAATTCACTTCTGTCGTCGGGGAGGTTCTTGCCGATCTGACAATTGAGGGCCAAACTTCCAGGCCGGTGGGATTCCTGGGTCTGGAGCGATTCGGAACTCGGAATGCGGGGTCGAATTGACGCAACTCAGTTAATCTGCGGAAGATGGGCCATCTGTTTCCAAGTGTCTTTTCCTATCATCGCGATTGCCGGCTCCCCTAGAATGCGGTGTCGCAAGTTCTCACGCGTGGAATTCTCCGGCGCAACGGCTTGCGATATCCGATCCTGCGATGCATATTTGCAGAGAGTGGCGCCCTCGAACCCATGATCCCAGCGACCGCCATACGTCCGCAAGCGCCCCCTGCGTCTCCGGGGCCGCCTCCTGAGCCGAAGCCTCGTTCTCGCAAACGAACCTGGCTTGTCGCTCGGATTCTTGTATCGCTTTTGCTCTGCGCGGCGGCACTCATGGCCGGAATGACGGTGTTCGAGTGGCTGGCTTCCTTCAAGGTGGAACCTCAGCGGCAGGATGAGTCGGCGCTACGCAAAACATATAGCGTGAGCGTGTTTGAGGCACGACCTGCCGATCTTCAGCGTGTGATTACCGCGTTTGGAACCGCGCGTGCCGAACGGGAAGTTACCGTGGCGGCGGAAGTGCCGGGGCAGATCGTCGAGGCGAACCGCCTGCGTGTGGGGCGGGCGGTCTCTGCTCCGAGCGTCTCCACCGGCGCCGACGGTCAGTCCGAGCGATCGGGGGGAGACCTGCTGCTCCGCGTCGACCCGTTGACGTACCTGGAGCGCGTGATTCAGGCCAGAAAGCTTCTCGCGCAGGATGACGTCGAACTGACGCGACTGACACAGGAACACGAGAACAATCTGCGGCTGATCAAGACGGATCAGGCGAATCTCAAGACGGCGACAATTGAGTACGAAAACGCCAAGCAATTGGCAAAGCGGCAAGTTGGCACCGACAGTGCGGTTCGAAAGGCCGAACTCGACATGCGTCGCTACGAGGACGCCGTGATTCGCCTGGAGAACGAGATCCGTCTGTTTGATGTCCGGAAGCAGCAGATCTTCAGCCGCCGCGACGCGCACGCCTCGGATCTGGAGATAGCGCAACTGGATCTCAACCGGACGGAGGTGCGACCTCCCTTTAGCGGGGTGTTGAGTCAGGTGCTGGTTGAACAGGGACAATTTGTCCGGGCGGGAGACCCCTTGTTTCGCCTGACGGATCCGACGCGAGTCGAGATTCCCCTGTCCCTGCAACTTTCGGACTACCTGGAAATCGGCGAGGTGCGCGAGCAGGGGACGTCCGTCCGTGTGTCGATGGCGGAGAACGAAACGGCCGAGCCGCGGTGGTTCAGCGACCCACTGCGCGACGTGCGTCAGGCGCCGGAAGCGGATGAACGGACGCGAACGGTCAAAGTGTATACGGAAGTCGATAACACGGCGCAGCCTGTGCCACTCCTGCCCGGAACGTTCGTGCACGCCCGCATCCTGGGAACCGTGCGAAAAGGTGTGACCGTCATTCCGCGCGACGCAGTCATCAACGGGATGGTCTTCATCGCCGTGCCGGTGAAGAATGGAATCGCCGAGTCCTCGCTGGAGTCGACCTCGACGGAGCCTGATTCCGAGAATTCGTGGACAGCCGTCGTCGAACGACGTCCGATCCGGACCGGCCGGACGCTGCAATCGCTGGTGGTGGTGGAATCGGGGATCGAGCCCGGAGACTGGATTGTCATGACGAATCTGGACGTCATCTACGACGGGGCGCGGTTGCGAATCGA
>JAHBXU010000513.1 GCA_019636315.1 Planctomycetaceae bacterium
TGAACGAGAAGGGCATCAACGGAAGCAAGCTGGAAATCGAATTCAAGGATGACCAGGTAAATCCCCAACAGGCGATCCTGCTCTATCGGGCCATGGCGAATAGCGATGTGAGGTTCGTCATCGGGCCGAACTTCAGCACGACTTTTGAAGTCGTGGCCCCGCTGGCGGCCGGTCTCAAGGTGCCGACGATCTCCGCAGGCGGCGCGGTGAAACCCGGCCTTGCCGTAAGGCCTTGGGCGTTGCGCTTGAGCAGCGCCGACGGAACGCTCATCCCCGAAGGAATGGCAGAGTTCGTCAAGAAGTATCCCCACGTAAAAACGATCGTCATCGCCGGCGACGTCAAGGACGCCGCCAGTGCGGGTGCCATGCAGGTGTTTCAGCAGGTGGCATCCAAGCTTGGGTTAAAAGTCGCCTCCGTCGTCGAGTTCAATACCAAAGTGACTGATTTCTCTCCGTATGCGACCCGGATTCGGGGCATTGAGGCTGATGCTGTTGCTTTGTGCGCCGCCGGACCTACGGCCCTGAACTTCATCAACGAATTGCAGGCGCAATCCTATTCAAAGCCGATCATCGTGCCGCCTGTTGCACTGGGTGGTTCGCTTGCCGCGGAATTGGGAGCGACGAAGAGCACGGTCTTTTCGATGTATTCCGAGTCGAATGAACCGTCGGGCAACAAGGTTCGCGACGAGTTTCTCAAGCGCTTTCTCGAAAGGACAAAAAGTATCCCGTCGCTTCCGCAGCCGGGCAGCGGCGTCTCCGCTATGCTGGCCTACAATGCGGTTCTCGCAATCGGCAATGTCATGAGGGAGCTCGGGATAGACGGTAACACCCCGGTCGCAGAGGCGCGGCAGAAGATCATGACACGATTGAACGAACCGAAGCCGCTCCAGGGATATGAATCTTTCACGATGCTGGAGAGCGGTGACTCCGCGCAGAAAGCTCATCTGCTTCGTGTGGATTCACAGAAGCGCATGTGGGTCTACGCTCTTCCCGCTGCCGAGCGCATCAATAAATGATGCTAAATACAACAAACGGACGGCGGCGTTTAATTCCGAACGCCGTCGGTCGATCTGGATGAGCCTGCGCTTGTGATGAATGGTGTCGAGCGTGATTTCTCGTGAGAAAATCAGCGGGGCAACGAAGGTCGCCTTTATTGTCGGCCAAGGGGTGGGCGGCCTGCGGTCGCCCGCCCTCTTTTCAGGAATATTCCAAGAGCACGGCAAAAATGCCGTGATGCTCGCGGCCGATGTCGAGATGGGAGATCTCCGGAGATTCCTCGACGGCGCGGCGGTTGTGCGCAATTTGGCGGGGTTGATCATTACCATGCCGCACAAGCTCGAGGCGTACGCGGCGTGCGCCGACGTCTCGGAACGTGCACGCCTTCTTGAAGCAGTGAATGTTATGCGTCGGTCAGACGATGGTCGCTGGGCTGGCGACAATTTTGACGGCGTCGGGTTTGTTGAGGCGCTCCGAACAAAATCGTCGGAACTCGATGGATCAAGCGCCCTGATTTTTGGAGCCGGCGGCGTCGGGACGGCAATCTCCCATGAGCTGCTTTGTGCGGGAATCGGTTTCGTCGCTGTTGTGGACAGCGATGGCGCGAAAAGCCGGCGTCTCGCGGCGAAGCTGTCGGGTGTTTTCCCGCATCGAATCGGCGTAGGCGCGGCGGAAAAGCTCGCCGGCTTCCGCTACGTGGTGAACGCGACGCCTCTCGGAATGCATCAAGGGGATCCCGTTCCTTTCGACGTTTCGGCTGTCGATAAGGATGCGGTGGTTGGTGATGTTGTTACCACGTTGGAATGCACCTCTCTGGTCCAAACGGCGAGACAGCTTGGCCACGCGACGATCACAGGGGTAGAAATGCGGAATGCCCAGGCGCTTCTTCATATGGACTTCATGCTTGGATAGAAGTTGGCCTATCCGCGTGCTTGGAACGGCATGCATGTCGGAAGTCGGATCGAACGTCTATGAAAGTAGCCTGAAAGTGAGCAACTATTCCGATGTCTAAGTCGATCAACGATATCTTTCGGCTGCAAGGGAAGGCTGTTCTTGTCACGGGCGCCGGAGGAGGATTGGGACGCGAATTCGCGAGGGCTCTTTCGGGAAACGGTGCCGATGTCATCTGCTGGGATATCGACGACAAAGGGCTGGATGAAACAAGGAAACTCATCCAGGAGGATGGAGCCGACGCAGCGGTCGATATCGTCGACGTCGGTGACGAGGAGAGTGTGAAGGCCGGGATTTTGCGTGCCCATCGGGCGGTCAGCCGGATTGATGTGCTGATCAACAACGCGGGGATCAGCACCCGTCCCGTTCGGGTTCATGAGCTTTCGTTCGTCGATTGGGAGCGTTTGATTAGGGTCAACCTTACGGGGACGTTCCTTTGTTCAAAACATGCCCTGCCGGCAATGATAAAATTCAAGGCTGGCTCTATTATCAATATATCATCGATTCTGGGCCTCTCAGGCTTCTATCCCGGACAATCGGTGGTCGGAGCCGCTTATTCCGCGTCCAAGGCGGCCACTGACGGCTTCACTCGCCAGCTTGCCGCCGAATACGCGCGCGAGAACATTCGATGCAACTCTATCGCCCCGGGCTTCTTTTCAGGCACGGACCTCGGCAGGGAGCGACGCGCGGCAGCATCACCGGAGTCGAACGAAGCATTCAGGTCGTCCGTTCAGTCGCGAACTCCGTTCAATCGGTTCGGAACGCCGGACGACTTGCTTGGCTTGATATTCTACCTGGCTTCGGATGCGTCGAAGTACACCACAGGCCAGACGTTCGCGATAGACGGCGGCTGGACTGCGACGTAGCCGCTGCAGAGAATTAAGGGCTTCGACATAGCGATGACAATGGGTGGCGAGGTTCAACTTCCAGGTTCGCGTGAAGGCGGCGCGAACGTTACGCTAGCCGATGCAGATGGCGGGACGCCATTGTGCTATAGTAATATGGAAGCTCGGATTGGCGGAAAGATCGCGCAGCGGGGGACGGCGGTTGATCATGGGATCAGCCAAGAAGCTGGCCGATTCGTTTTTCGCGAAGCTTGCTGAAAATCTGAACGTGTCCTTCAAGGAAGCATGAGCAGTCGGATGGCCAGGATTTCACTGATTGTGAACGGCAATGCGGTGACGGCCGATGTCGATCCGCGGACGCTGCTGGTGCAGTTTCTGCGCGAGCATCTGCGGCTGACCGGCACCCATGTCGGCTGCGACACCTCGCAATGTGGCGCCTGTGTCGTTCATCTCGACGGCAAGGCGGTGAAGTCATGCACCACGCTTGCGGTGATGGCCGACGGCCATGAGGTCAAGACCATTGAGGGACTGGCGGCGGACGGCGCGCCGCTGCACCCGATGCAGGAGGCCTTCCGCGAGCATCATGGACTGCAGTGCGGCTTCTGCACGCCCGGCATGATCATGACCGCGGTCGATCTGGTCCATCGCAAGGGCCATGACCTGTCCGACCAGGTCATCCGGGAGGAGCTGGAAGGCAACCTCTGCCGCTGCACCGGCTACCAGAACATCGTCGTATCGATCGCCGCCGGCGCCAAGGCGATGGCGAAGTCGGACCTCGCCTGACCTTTCATCGCGAACCGCGACCGGGAAATTTCTCATGTACGAATTCAAATATCATCGTCCCGCGACCGTTCGTCAGGCCGCCAACCTGCTGGCCAAGAACGAGGACGCCAAGGTCATTGCCGGCGGTCATACGCTGGTGCCGGTCATGAAGCAGCGGCTGGCAAGCCCGCCGCATCTGGTTGATATCTCGCACGTCGAGGGACTCGATGCGATCGAGATGAAGGGCCGATCGCTGGTGATCGGCGCGACCGCCCGGCACGCCGACGTGGCGGGCTCAGCCACTGTGCGCGAGGCAATCCCAGCGCTGGCCGAGCTTGCCGGCCAGATCGGCGATCCCGCGGTGCGCCACAAGGGCACCATCGGCGGCTCGCTCGCCAATAACGATCCGACTGCTGATTATCCCGCCGCCGTCATGGCGCTCGATGCCACCATCGT
>JAHBXU010000514.1 GCA_019636315.1 Planctomycetaceae bacterium
CAGCGCCCCAGAGGGAAGTGAGTTGAGCCGTCAGGCAAGAGCAACGATGGATCTCTGCATGCGATTGAAAAGCGGAATTGGCCACGGCTATTGAACGGTGGGAGATGCCGACAACTGATGGCGATCCGATCGAGCTTGATTGTCCGCATTGCGGAGCGGTCGTGCAATTCCCCGCCGGAACTGCGGGACGAGTCGACGTTTGCACCGAATGCTTCAAGTATGTGGATGTGCCCAGTGACTTTGGATTCCGGGGATGTGTCACGTCCAGCACTGCCACGCCTTCGTTAAAGCACGAACTCAAGTTTGAGGCCTCTCAGGGATTGCCACGTCCCCAGTGGGACGTGTACCTACCGGAGTTGTATAGGGAAGTGCCTGAATCGGATCTCGATGCCGCGCTCACCGAGGCGGTGCGTTATTGGTTAACGCAGCTTGGCGCAGCCTGTGGTCCTGGTTACAACGCCACCGAGTCCGAGAGCTTTCATCTCCTCTCATGTCTCGATGAACGCCAGGCAGCAAGGGTTGTTCACTATTGCGAGGATACGCTATCTCGAATCCTCCAGATCCTCTCCGGGATTGCCGCAGACGAGGGATACGGGCCGCATGTCGTTCTTGCGTTCGACAGTGCGTATCTCTATTACCGTTATGTGGCCCGCTACTATCCTGAAGGTAAGTTCGGCGGGTCGGCGGGTGTGTTTCTGTCAGACGATGGATACAAGCATGTTGCAATCCAATTCCTGCCGCATGACTGGCATCGGACGCTGACTCATGAGTTGGTGCACAGCACGCTGTCACATCGCCCACTTCCCATGTGGCTCGACGAGGGCCTGACCATGCTGGTGGAGTCCCATCTGACCGGGACCGAACCCGTCACGATCAATGGCGAGATTCGTTCGCGCCTCCGTGAGTATTGGCGGACGCACAGTCTGGAGTCCTTCTGGTCCGGCGAATCATTCGCATTCGACGACGACGGCCAAGAACTCTCCTATGCGCTGGCTTTCATTGTCTCATACAACTTGTCCCTTGCCGCCAAGCAGAACCTGCACGCGTTTGTATGTCACGCGCATCGTCGGGACGCCGGCCGGCAGGCCTGTGAGGATGTGATCGGCAAGAGCCTCGGAGCGATCTTCAGTCAGACCCTTGGAGATGGCGATTGGACGCCGCGAGGAGGATATGGTGACGAGTTGCAGAGACTTCGCGGTGTGACCAGGTCGTCGTAAACTGCATGCGAATGGAAGCGGCGTCTGATGTGACATCACTACATGGACCCACGCTTGTCGAACACATCGTGCTTGGCGTCGCTTCGCTGGCGATTCTGGAACAGCACAGCCGCCAGCCGGAAGCGACTATTGTCCTGATCCTGATTTCTGGAGCGGCATTCGTCTTTGTCGGCGCAGCATCTCTTGCGCATCTGGTTAACCTCACGAACGCTCACCAGACATCGTCGTCACCACCCGGCCTCCGGCGGTGGGGACGTTGGCTGATTTTTCCGACGGTCGTGGCTCTGATGATGCTCAGTGCCGTCACGCATTGGCCGGCGATCGTGCGCTTCCATTTCAGCAGATCGAGTTTTGAAGAACTTGTTGCGAAGGCTTACAACGGCGAGCCGCCGGACGGCTTCCCGCGTCGCGTGGGACTGTATTGGGTTTGGTACTGCGAGGACGGCGACTTCGACTATGAAGCACGGAATTGAAGGATCGGATTCGTGACGGGTCAGGCCTTGGTCGACCCGTGTGGCTTCTCCTGCGATCGCGACGAGTCTGGCTCAACTCATTGGCTGACGACCCGCATCGCCGCTTGTTGGCATCTGACCGAGTGGTAGTCCACGTGCCACCCGTGAGCGGACGCGATTTGTCCTTGTCAGACGTCACGTCCTCGTCGATTAGCGAATGACGTTGCAGGCGGGGACGGCTTGTTGAAAGGCGCGGAGGCCTTCCGGGCTGGGTTCGGCGTTGCGGAGCACGAGAGTTGTGAGGCCGGTCAGCTGGCTGATCAGTTCGCAGCCGCGGTCCGTGAGATTGGTCCCGCTGAGACCGAGCGTTTCCAACTTGCTGCACCTGGCAATATGTTCGATGCCTGTGTCGGTCAGTTCAAGATAGCCGGCGTTAAGTTCGGTCAGATTGGGGAAGTGCTCCAATGAGGCGAGCGCGTCATCGGTAATCTCCGTGTGCTCGATCACGAGTGTTTCGAGTTGGTGGAGCGGTTCGAGCGGGGTGAGCGTGGTGACGGGCGTTTTGAACAGGTTCACAAAGCGGAGATCCGTCAAGCCGCTTAGAACCTGCAGGCCGGCGTCCGAGATCTGCGACTGACTGACGTCGAGCACACGGAGGTCTGTCAGCCCTTGAAGATGCTTCACGTTCTCGTCGGTGATGTCCGCACCACTCATCGTGATTTCGGTAAGTGCCGTTTCGTCGAGGAACGTGTGGAAGTCATCCCCTCGGAGGCGTCCCAGCCAGGCGGGGACGCGCTGTTCGGTCTTCGTTTTTCCGCCGGCGGCTACGACCTCGCGGCGTTTGGTTTCGACGCGTTGAATCGAGCGGAGCGAAATGCCCTCCAGAACAATGAAGGCCAATAACGGGGCGAGCACCAGGGCAATCAGCGCCTTTTTCCGATTGTTCATCGTGAAGTCTCTGGAATTCTGTATGCCACGTCGCCGTCACCGACGACCTGGCGATTCGCTCGTCAATCGATACTGCCAATGCGCGGCATCGAGCGTTACTGACTCGCAATCATGACCTGCAGGAACCGGATGAGACGGACGCGAAGGCCACCGGAAGTGAACACCATTCGCGGATGTGCGCCAACAGCTACCGCCCCGCTCCCAGCAACTGCAGCGCCTGGTTCAGATGCTCGCGACCCTCTGGATAGTCGGGAGCGATCTGCAGCGTGTGCTCGAATTGTATCACGGCGTCCGCAAAGTTTCCCTGCGATGCCAGCAGGTTCCCCAGGTGAAACTGGAACTGAGGATTCCGTGGGCTCAGATCCGCGGCCCGCCGCGCATGATGAACGGCTTCTTCGAGTTCGCCGCGGCTGGCGAGGATCATGCTGAAGTTGAACTGCCCCAACGTGGAATCAGGAAACACTTCGAGTCCCTGCTGGTAGTGTTCGCGCGCCTTGTCAAAATCACCGGCGGCAAACAGCAGGCTTCCGAGATTGAAATGGGACATTGCATCGTGAGGGGCGAGCCGGATCGCTTCCTCATAGTGCGCAATGGCTTTCTCCGTCTGCCCAGCGGCCGCGTAATGCTTACCCAGTTCAAAGTGCGGTGATGGCGCTTGGGGATCGGCCTGAATGGCGGCTTCCCATTCGGCAATCGCTGCATTCGCATCGCCGTGCGCCAGAAGTGCGGCTCCGAGCGTCATTCGCGCCGGCATGAACATGGGCGCCGCGGCGATGACGGCGCGCATCTGCTGGACGGCTTCAGCGGCTCTGCCGCCGGAAATGAGCCTGCGTGCCGCAAACTCAGCATTGTAGTGGACCATCATCTCCTTGACGTCCGGGAGCGGGGCGTCGTTCTCCGTCGTGGGCGGTGAACTCCCGCCGGCCACGTAGCCGAGACTCTCCAGTTTGCGACGGTCGGCTGCGGTGAGTGCCGCATCGTCGGCAGCATGTCGCTGCATCTGCTGCTGGAGCCCAGTCAGGAGTTCCTCCATCTCGGCGCGTTTTGCCGGTTCGGTGTCGATCAGGTTCGTCAGCTCATGCGGGTCGTCAGCCAGGTTGTAGAGTTCATCATGAGTGGTCTGGACGTATTTCCAACGGCCATCGATGACGCCCGCGAGCGTGGCCCAGCCGAACGCGTCGTGCACGGCGTTCGTTTCGGCATACCGGGCGCGTGGGGTGATCTCTCCGCCTTGGAGTGCCGGCGCGAGGCTCGTGCCGCTCACCGATTGCGGAGCAACGAATCCGAGGCATTCCGCCACCGTCGGATAAATGTCGACCGCCGAGACGGGTGTTGCGACGCGATGCCCGGCCCGGAGGGAGGGCGGCCCTGAGACGATCAGCGGCACGCGG
>JAHBXU010000515.1 GCA_019636315.1 Planctomycetaceae bacterium
GCGAAGGGTGCGAAAGCGTCAGGTGGCCGACTTTCTGGCCGATGCGGCCGCCTCCGCGACGTTCGCCGCGCCGCTTCGGGAAACCCTCGTGCAGCAAGCGGAAGCGGCCTACGCACCGCTGATCCCGGGAGATCCCGAAGCCGTCATGGGATATGCGACGCTCTTGGCGCGCAAAGGACAGTTGTCACTAGCGCTCGATGCGGTTGATCAGCTGAAGGAAGCCGTTCCGGTCGGTCGCATGGCCGCGACGGGCGTTCAACTCTTGAAACTTGCTGAGCATGATGATGCGGCGGAGAAACGCGTGGCCGCGTGGGTCGACTCCGCCCGCGCAGCAGACCCCAATTCGCTCTATGTCATTCACCTGGATGAATCACTGCGCCGCGTCCGTGAACAATACGCCGACGCCATCAAGCTGAATCGCAAGATCCTCAGCCACCTGCCGGACAACGTCATCGCGTGCAATAATCTGGCCTGGTTGCTTTCGATCACTTCGAAGCAGCACGACGAAGCGCTCAAGCTGATCCAGCAGGCCATCGATCGGGTCGGACCAATGTCCTATCTGGTTGACACTCGCGGCATGATTCAGCTGGAAATGGGGCGCTGGGATGCTGCAATCGCGGACTTCCAGACTTCATGGCAACAGGACAGGCTTCCCGCCACACAGTTTCATCTGGCCCAGGCATTGATGGCGTCGGGAGATCGCGAATCGGCCAGATTCCATCTGGCAGCCGCGGTAAAGAACGGGCTGAAGGTTCCTGACCTGGAAACGCCTGAGGTGGAACGGTTCCACAAGCTCTGTGAGGAACTGGGCGTCGCACGCGACGAAGGCTGAGCTGCTGTTGACGTTCGTGCCGCGCGGTCGCTGTTGAGAACTCCATCGAGAACGGCCATCGCGTTATGACGGCAGATCGATGACCTGACCGTCCGAACGCAACTGCGTCTGAAGCGCTGAGATCGATACGTCGCGTGGCTGCACTCCGTCGCGGAGCGCCAGATGCGCCGCAACGCCGGCCGCCTGTCCCAGCGCCATCCATGTCGGTTCCATGCGGATCGACGAATAGGCGACGTGCGAAGTCGAAGCCGCAACCGGGACGATGAGTCCATCGACGGACTCGGGGATCATGATGCGATAGGGAATCTGATACGGCCGCGTGATGTAATCCAGCATGCCGAGATAGCCCTCCAGCACGACTGAGTCCTGCGGTTGCCGTTTGCGGACGGGAAAGCTGTCGATGGGAAACTCGCCGACCGCAATGGAGTCGTCAAATCGTCCGGCATTGGGCCGTTCGATCGTCCGCGTGACATCGAGTTCCGTGAGGGTGTACAGGCCGGCCAGCCGCCGCGCTTCTCGGACATAAAGCTGGAACGGAAAATGTTCGTTGTCGACAAACTCGTCCCGCGGGAACTGATACTCGCTCGCGATGGCGCGATGGTCTGGTGGAACTTCGGGATCGTGCTGTAGAAACCAGACGAGCCCGAGCGTGATATTGCGGATGCGTGCCGCAATGCGATCGCGCGTTTCCCAATCCCCCTCGACATATCCGGCATTCTCCTCGGCGAAGGGAAACCCGAGGGGGCGCGGATTCATATTGACGTCGGTCTTGCGGTTCGGGATCTCCGTCACCGAGAGCGCGCGCACAAGTGTGTTGAAGTGGGCCGGATGGTACCCGCGACCCGGTTTGTAATTCTTGGGTCCGGCAAGCCGCCCGGCCCGGAGGTCATCGAAATAACCAAGGTAACGGGTGCGGTCATAATCGGGCGGCGGCGCGGCGAGTCGATACGCGTTGGCCGGATCGGTCGTCAGGCAGAGCCGATAGGTATAGGCCGGCAACTGGTTGCTCGCTGCGCCGGTTGTTCCTTCGAGGAATTGCTGATTCTGGTAGTCGAAGTATACAACTCCCGCGTGCGGCTCGCCGAACGCGTCGCGTGACTCACGGCCGAGACGAAAGCGGGCCCCGGCCGCTGCATAGACGTCCCCTTCGTAGGTGGCGTCGATGACCATGTTCGACCGCAGCCGACGCTTCGCTCCCGTCGCCCGATCATGGACGACGACTTCCCGTGCGGCATTGTCCTGCATGACCACGGAATCGAGGCGGTGACCGCGCAGCACCGTCAGCGTGGGCTGCTCTTCGACAAACCTGTCAAATACCGCTTCCGCCACACTCGGTTCATAGTAGTAGCCATCGCGGCACAGCGAGACATTCTCGGATTCGCGGCCGTAGGTCTCGATGTAGTGCTGATGGACACGACGGACAAACTCGCCAAATAATCCCTGAATCAACTCGCGATGTTCAATATCGCTCTTCCCCAGCCCGCTCGCCGACATGCCCCCCAGATGGGCGTGCTCTTCGACGAGGACCACGGTCCGTCCGAGACGGGCCGCAGCCACTGCGGCGGCGACACCTCCGGGAGTGCCGCCGATGACCGCGACGTCGTACAACGCCACGTCGTCAACTTCCCGTTCGATCGCCGACGTCGTGCGTCCTCCCTGAGGCAACAGCAGAACGGCGCCACTCGCAGAAAGCGTCGTCAGGAAATGGCGCCTTGAACATTGACGCAGCATGAGAACCCCACCTCGTAAGTGCAGTGGACACATCCGGGCTTCAGAATGAGCAACCGTACGACCGGCGTCAGGGAGGAGACTTGTCCTTGACCAAGTCGAGTTGATCTGCGTCGGTCACTTTGATGTAGGGACGGCCTTCTTCAAGTTCGATCACTCCGGCAACGCGGATTGTTTTCCCTCGGTAGTATTCCGCCGGATTCTCGATCTTCCGCGCCTGTTTAAGCGAGTTCTGACCCTGCTTGAAGAGAAAGACGCCAAAATTCTTCTCGTCCCGATAGTCCTCTTCCGAATCGAGGTACACGACGTCTCGTTGGGCGGAATGCTTCGTTTTTTTCACCTTGAAGACGACTTCGACCTTCTTGCCGGCGTATGCGCGGGCCTCCGGGGCCTTGATGGCGATTGATTTCTCGTCGTCGCCAACCAGACTTCCTCCAAGAATGACGACGGCGAAAATCGTCAACCTTCCAAAGCGGTGCAACAAGGTCTGCTCCCCGAGGTTGCTCGCCGCGCGGGCCGAAGCCCGGTGCGGGTTAATCGTGATGCTCCGTGCGGTACGCTTCCTGACGAGTCACTGGTCGTCGAGACTGGCTCCAAAGGGGCGCCACATGAACGCTATTTCCCGCCCTGGGGGTCAGCGAGGATTCGTGCGAGCAGTCGCGGCGGCGACATGGGGAGTTCGTCCATGCGGATGCGAATCGCATTGTGAATGGCCGCATTGATCGCGGCTGGCGGCGGGCAGATGGGAACTTCTCCCACGCCCCGGACTCCATAGGGGTGATCGGGATTCGGGACCTCCACAATGATCGTTTCAATCATCGGCAGATCGAACGTCGTCGGCATGCGATAGTCGAGCAGTCCGTTGTTCTGCAGGCGACCGTCCGCACTGTAAACGTATTCCTCGTTGAGCGCCCAGCCGATGCCCTGCGCGGCCCCGCCCTGCATTTGCCCTTCGACATAAGAAGGGTGAATGGCGGTTCCCGCGTCCTGGGCGACGGTGTATCGGAGGATGTTGACCTTGCCGGTGTCTGGATCGACTTCAACGTCGACGCAGTGCGTGCCGAAGGCATTACTCGATGCGGGGGCGTTGATATTGGCGGAAGCCGTGATTGGCTCGCCCGTCTTGACGATTTGCGCTGCCACTTCGGCGAATGACATCTTCCGGCCGCCCGGGCCGTGGACGCCTCCTCCCTGATACGACACGCTGTCGGCGGCGCACTCCCAGATGCGTGCGGCACGCTGGCACATCTGGTCGCGGATCTTGAGGCCCGCGTCATGCACCGCCATTCCAGTGGCGAGCGTCACGCGGCTGCCGCCGGTCACGTCGGTGTAGCCGACGCCGTCCGTATCGGCGATGGTGGGGTTGACGTCTTCAGCATGAATACCGAGCGTCTCGGCCAGTTGCATGGACAGACTGGCCCGTGAGCCGCCAATGTCGGTCGAACC
>JAHBXU010000516.1 GCA_019636315.1 Planctomycetaceae bacterium
TCAAGATCTTTGGCATCGTCGCGGCAGCGCGTGATGCGGGGATCGCATGCGTTCGCGAAGCCTTTGCCACCGGCCGCTCACTCACCGGGGGAGAAGTCGACGACGCGGCCCGCGGCGTGATCGAGCAGGCGGGTTACGGCAAGTTCTTCACTCACCGGACGGGACACAGCATCGGTCAGGAGACGCACGGCAACGGCGCGAATATGGACAACCTGGAAACGCGCGAGCAGCGGCAGGTGCTGCGGGCGACATGCTTCTCGATCGAGCCGGGCATCTATCTTCCGGAGTTCGGCATTCGCAGCGAGGTCAACGTGTTTGTTGATCAAGCAGGCAACGTGCACGTCACCGGTGGCGAGATTCAAACGGAAGTGCTGCCGATTCTCGCGGCGTACTGAGCGTTGGCCTCTGCTTGCATCGCAGATGTTCGTCGATCGCGGTCGTCGATCTCAAGCGGCCGGATCTGTGAACGAACAATGCCGTGGCCGCGCGCTGCTCTTTGAGACGTGAAACGCGATCGGTGGATCACAATTCTCTCGACGCGGGACGTGTGCCACCGCCGCTTCCTTGTGAGGGTACCGATTAGCGTTACAATGCGGCTCAGGCAAGATGCGAAAGAGAATGAGGCCGGTGGATCCCGCTTCCTCTGTTCTCCACTTGCCGCTGCACTTGCACTCGTTGACGCACTCACATCTCTTGCACGCTTTGGAGGTGACGATCGATGGCAGGCAACGGCAACTCCCCATGCAGCGGCCCTCTGCCGGGTCCATTCACATCGACACGTGTGGCCGCCAAACCGACAAGCAAAGGCGGGTTTAGTCGTCGGTCGTTTCTCAAGGGGTCCGGTGCCGCCGTCGCTGCAACGGCCGTCGCCACGCACGGTGAAGAGGCGCAGGCTCAGGAGAATGCCGCCAACGTTGTCCGTGGGCCCAAAGAGATCACGCTCAATGTCAATGGCGAAGACCGGAAGGTCAGCGTCGAGCCACGGATGAGCCTGCTGGAGGTGCTCCGCCAACAGCTTTATCTCACGGGCTGTAAAGATCTTCAGGACGTGTACGTCGATGGCGCCGACACCGTGATGATTGATGGCAAAGCGGTTTACGCGGGGCTCGTCTTCGCTCTGCAGGCGGAAGGAAAAAAGATCCGCACAGTGGAATCGCTGCGTCAGGGACGCAATGTCGACCCGGTCATTGATGGATTTGTGAAGCACGACGGCATGCAGTGCGGCTATTGCACGCCGGGTTTCGTCGTCGCCACACGGGTGTTTCTCGACCAGCACCCGACAGCCAGTCTCGAAGAGGTGCAGCAAGGGCTCGGGGGCAACATCTGTCGCTGCGGTACGTATGACGGCATCACCAAGTGTGCCCTCGAACTGGCGAAAGGAGGTGCGTGATGGTGCAACTCAAAGTCGACTGGAAGCCGCGCGAAGAGAATGCCGTTTTCAACCGGCCCATCGAGCGCCTTGATGGCATCGAGAAGGCGTCCGGGTTCGCGAAGTACTCGACCGACTTCACGGGTCAGGGGGCGCTTCCCGCGCGGCTGCTCACCTCGCCGCACGCGCACGCGCGCATCAAGAGTCTGGATGTCTCTCCCGCGAAGGAAATTGACGGCGTCAAAGCCGTGTATGTCTTTCCGCAACGCGCGCCGGACGGCGATAAGCTGTACGAGATCAATTGGGAAGGTGAACCGATCGTCGCCATCGCCGCTGATACGGACGCCATTGCAACGCAGGCGCTGAAGGCGGTCAAGATCGACTATGAAGTGCTGGATCACTTCGTCGATGACGAAGATCTCGCGGCGGCTGAGGCTCGTGGATTTGCACGTCCGGGACGACGTGAGGCGGTCGACGGCGATCCGGCCACCGCGATCCGGGACGCTGACGTCGTCCACAATGGGCGTTACGGCGTTCAGAGCATCACCCATTGCTGTCTGGAACCGCACGGCTCAACCTGTGCCTGGCCGACGCCGGACAAGCTGGAAGTCGAACTCTCAACACAGAATGTTTCCGGCACCGGCGGACAGTTCGCAGGAGCGCCGGAGATCGGCATTGATGCCGCCAACGTCACCGTCAACTGCGAGTACATCGGCGGAGGCTTTGGATCGAAATTCGCCGCGGACGAATGGGGCATCGCTTGTGCAATCCTGTCGAAGGCCGCTGGCTGGCCTGTGCAACTGCACCTCGATCGCGGGACCGAACTCCGCATCGGCGGTTCGCGGCCCTCGGGCTTTGCCGACGTCACCATCGCCGCGAAGCAGGACGGCACAATCGTCGCCTGGGAGAGCCATCACTGGGGAACGAACGGCGTCCAGGGCGGCACGATTTCGCAAGTTCCTTACGTGATTCAGCCGGAACACCGCCGCGTGCGGACCACCGGCATTGTGACGCATACCGGACCCGCGCGGGCCTGGCGGGCGCCCAACCATCCGCAGGCCTGTGCGCTCACCTGCACGGCCGTGGACGATCTCGCCGCCGCGCTTGAGATGGACCCTTACGACGTCTTCCTGAAGAACGTCAACATTTCCACCGGCTCTCAGTTGGAGAACCCGGCCGAGGTCTATGCCGAGGAAATGAAGATCGCCGAGCGGTTGATGGATTGGAAGGCGAAGTGGAAAGGCCGCGGCAATTGGGACGATGGCGGCTGGAAGCGCGGCCTCGGCATGGCAATCCACACCTGGGGTGGCCGCGCCGGCGGCGGAACCTGCATCATCAAGATTCATGATGACGGCACGGTGCAGACGTTTTCCGGAACGCAGGATCTGGGGACCGGCACACGCACCTGCATTGCACAGGTCGTCGCCGAGACCTTCGGCCTGCCGCTTGGCGCCATCCGGGTCAACATCGGCTCCAACAAGTACCCGCAGTCGGGCGGTTCCGGTGGAAGCACGACGATCGGCGGGGTGAGCGGGCCGCATCGGCGAGCCGCCATCGACGCCCTCGGGCGGATCTTCGACAAGGTCGCCGAGAGGTACAACGTGCCCGGCGAGGAACTCGTCGCGAGAGATTCCAGGATCTTCGCGGGCGACAAGCAGGTCTGCACGTGGCAACAGGCGGTCGGACTTCTCGGCCCGATGGGGCTGGAGGTCATGGGAGAAGGCCCCAAGGACGACGGGCTCACCGCGTCCGGCGTCGGCGGCGTGCAGATGGTCGATCTGTCGGTCGATCCCGGCACTGGACGAGTCCGCGTGAACAAATACGTCGCCGTGCAGGACATCGGCACTATCGTCAACCATCAACTGGCCAGGAGCCAGGTGCTGGGCGCGATGATCCAGTGCATCGCCTACGGGCTGATGGAAGAACGGATCATGGACAACGCGTCCGGCCGTTTCATCAACGCCAATTTAAGGGACTACAAGCTGCCAAGGCTCGGCGACATTGGCGAACTGGTGTGCGAGTTCTATGAGCCGGACAGCCAGTACAAGAAAGGCATCATTGGTCTGGGCGAACCTCCCGTGATTGCCGGCGGCGCGGCGATCTCCAACGCCGTCGCCAACGCGATCGGCGTGCGTGTGCCTGTCATTCCTCTCACCCCCAAACGCATCCTCGATGCCTTGGCCACAACGACGGGCTAGCCCTGATCGCGCGCTTCGTTTTTGATCTCCTCTTTTGGAAGAAGTGACGTTCCTGATAATCCGGCCGTGCCGGGCCAGCGCCTGAAAGGAGGCCGACCGATGAATCCGTTCGAGTATGCTCAGCCTCAATCGGAAAATGAAGCGGTCGCTCTGCTCGCAGAGCACGGGGGGGACTGCACCGTCCTCGCCGGCGGCATGGACCTGATGCCGCTTCTGAAGCAGAATGTCGTCCAGACCCAGCGGGTGGTCGATATCACGCGGGTCGACTCGCTCCGCGGGATCGACGCGGTCGACGGCGGCGTAACCATCGGCGTTTTGACGACGCTCGAAGAAATCTCCCAAAGCCCACTCCTCGCGGAGCACCCGTCGCTTTCAGATGTGGTGGCAGGTGTGCGAGCCATCCAGGTGCGGCAGACCGGAACACTGGGAGGTG
>JAHBXU010000517.1 GCA_019636315.1 Planctomycetaceae bacterium
CGACAGGTGCCGGGCTTCGCGCTGGCGGCGGACCGCCTGAGCCAGTTCGACACGCGTATCGAGGAGCTGGCGTTCTTCGTCGCTCATCCCGAGGAAGTCCGCGGCGTCACCCACCTTCCAGCCGGCCGCTTCAATCGCTTTGCGTTTTGTGGTGTCCATCAAATCGTCCTCACTTCCCGGATTGCTTTCGGGAGGCTTTGACCGCCTTGTCGTACTGTTTCAGCCGGTCCTGGCAGCGCTCGATGACCTCGTCTGGGATCTTGCGAGTTTTCTTCGCGTAGACTTCCAGAATCAGGATGGCATCGGGATCGACGCGGTACATGATTCGCCAGTTGTGTTGCGCATCACGAACCCGTAATGCTCCGCAGCGTTTGCCGACGTCCGGTAGCGGTTCAGCTTGCGGCATTCCCAAATGCTCACCTTGCTGCATCAGCCGCAGGAGCATCCCCGCTTCCTGACGACCTTCCGCCGCGAACGGAGGAGTCTTGATCTCGCCATGCAGCCAAACCAGCGGCTTCGGAGCGGGTGCTTCCACTTCCGCTGGTTGTGCTTTGGCCATTCGCGACGCCTCCTGCTGTCGGGTCAAGTGTATATCGGATATGGTATGTCATCAATCCCAAAGATTCCGGCGAGGATCGGCATTCTCCCCGCTAAGATTTCGGAGTCGGGGCGACACCTCACAATCGCCTGCGTGCTGCACGAAACTCACCCTCTGATCGGAGCCGCCGAGAATTCCGAAAGAAGCGCGCAGCGTTGCTCCCGGGCGGCATAAGTAACTGAAGGAGCCTACATTTCGGCGTTCGCCGAAATCCACTTCCAAGCGGCCTCTGCCCTGTGCTGCCCATTCAGAAGTTGCGAGTGCCTAAGCGATAGCAACCAGGTGGAATCAGACCGATGGAGCGCTCGCAACACCCTATAACCCAGTTGGGGCGAGAGTCAGAGACAACCGAGAGTTTCGGGCGAGATCGGCGTCGGAACCCGGAGCGGACGGGCAACAAGAGTGTCGCGCGGCGGAGCGAAACAGAGACTTCGAGATGCGCGGCGGTGCTCGAAGTGGTTGCGACTACTGGCGATAAAACGCGAAAAAGCCGACGTCCGGGGACGTCGGCCTTTCGTGTAACCCGACGGTCGGCGAGTTTCGCTACCGTCAAAACAAGTGGCGCGGGCAGGATTCGAACCTGCGACCTCGAGGTTATGAGCCTCGCGAGCTACCGGGCTGCTCCACCGCGCGTCAGGGCGGAATCGAGGTTCCGCATGTGGGGTCGTGATTTTATCGGCCGGCCCGCCGTGCGTCGACCCTCGAACTGGAGAATTTGCGCATGATCGTCGCAGAATGTTCGCGCGAGACGGCAATGACCGAACTCGCGCCATCTCCGGCTGATCACCGACATCGGTCCACGCAATGAGGGAAACGCAGATGATCTTGACCGGGCGGCGGGTCTTCCCTGTAATCCCCCTGACGACGCCGTCCATGGTCACCCGCTCTGTGCGTGGCGACTCCCCGCCTTGAGAACGGATGCACCTCGTGGGAAAGACGTTTGATCGTTATCTGCTGCACCGTTTTCTGGTGCTGTTCGTCGGGTTCTTCGCGGCCTCCATGGGGCTGTTCGCCGTCATTGACGGGTTCACCAATCTCGACGAATTTCAACAGAAGGCCGGCGCGGACGGATCTGCGGCCCTGTTGTCGTTCATGGTTCGCAATTATGCGATTCACAGCTTTCGCGTGTTCGATCTGATCGGGCCGACGCTGGCGACGATGACTGTGGTCTCCGTACTGGCGCTGATGATCCGCCACGGTGAAATCAACCCTCTGCTCGCGGCCGGAGTGCCTACGTACCGCCTGTCTTATCCTCTGCTGCTCGGGATTGGTGTGGTGCACGGACTGCTCCTGATTAACCAAGAGCTGGTGGTCCCTCGGTTTGCCGCCCATTTTACCGGCAGGCACGCGACGGACGGGGGAGATGCGCAAGAAGTCATTCCCGCACGCGATACGGCGCGCGGCATCCTGTTAATCTCGGGGCGGGAGTTGATTCCGTCGTCGGAAGTCCTGCGACACGCCGAATTCCGGTTGGATGATCCGATGGTGCACGGGTTTGTGTCGCTGCAAGCTGCCGAGGCTCAGTATGAGCGGAGTATCGGACCGGGCCGGCCGGCGGGATGGTTGCTGAAGAGTCCGCATCCGCGGTTCGAGGATCTTCGTCTGACCGAGGCGGGACGAGAGCTGGTCTTTCTGCGCCCGAATGGCGAGGACGTGTTCCTCACGACGGACGTATCTTTCGACCAGCTTCTGAGTAAAGGGGCTGGTTTTCGTTATATCACGACGCCCGATCTGGTCGCGCGGGTCCGCCGGCCGGTCTCCGGCGCCCCGGTGCGGCGGGCGCAAGTGATGCACCTGCACAGTCGGCTCACGCGGCCTCTGCTGAATGTGGTCGGCCTGTTTCTGGCGATTCCCCTGATTGTAAGGCGCGAGTCGCGTAGTCTGGTGACAAGCGTTGCCATCAGCATGGCCGCGCTGGCCGTCATCGTCGCCCTGGCGGAGGGTTGCCAGTTGCTGGGGGGGAAGGCGGCGCTCCTTTCCGCCGAGAACGCCACCTGGATTCCCTTGATCGTCGGCGGCGGCCTCTGCGCGTGGCTGTCCCCTCGAGTGCAGACGTAATCGCGAGCCGCGCTGAGGAACGGGTCGGAACCGCCTGTCGCTGGGAGGGAGCGGCTCCAGCAGCGGTTTCGTTGATCAATCTGAGAATTCGGGAACGCGCGGCAGGGCCAATCCGTCTTTTCCTGAGATCCAGGGATTGGGCGTCGGGACGAAGGAAGTCAGCTGGGACCGATCAGCAGACAGGTTCGGTGGCGCGCGGCTCGTGTTGATTTTCCGAATCATCGGGGGACCGCGTGTGAAATTACGCCGCCTATGCTGCGGTTTTAGTTGACGGCTCTGGAAATTCTGAGATAGTCTCACGTTAGGGCAATCGTCCGGCCGCCGCATCCATTCCATTCGCTCTGAGTTGCGGGAAATCATCGCTCTTTCAACGGTTGCTGCGATGTCGGCAGCGCACATCACTGCGGCTGGGGACGCAAGACGCCAGCC
This sequence comes from Planctomycetaceae bacterium, assembly GCA_019636315.1. Lineage (GTDB taxonomy): Bacteria > Planctomycetota > Planctomycetia > Planctomycetales > Planctomycetaceae > JAHBXU01. Next base: position 3,086 of record JAHBXU010000517.1, read on the forward strand.
GCACGTCATCGGGAGAATCTGATCCATGGCAGACCACCGACCGGTTTGGGGCATCGAGATTGGTCAGTACGCCCTCAAAGCGATCCGCCTGGAATATTCGGACTCGTCGGAACAGGCGGTCGCAACGGCCTTCGACTATGTTCCCTTCCCCAAGATTCTCAGCCAGCCGGACGCGATTCCCGAAGAGCTGATCCCTCAGGCTCTGGAGACGTTTCTCTCACGGAATGACGTGCAGGGCGATCTGATTGCGATCAGTGTGCCAGGCCACGCGGCTCTCGTCCGATTCATCCAGCTTCCGCCGGTCGAATCGAGCAAGATCGGCGAGATCATCAAATACGAAGCGCGGCAGCAGATCCCGTTCGCCCTGGATGAGGTGATCTGGGACTATCAGCCCCTGGGCGCTGGCGTCCAGGAGAGCGGTTACATGCTCGATGCGGAGGTCGGTCTGTTCGCCATGAAGCGCGATCAGATCAGCAAGCATCTGCGGCCCTTCAATAATGCCAAGCTGGAAGTCGAGCTGATTCAGATCGCCCCGCTGGCCCTCTACAACGTGCTGGCCTATGACGAATTGGGAATTCGTCCGGGGGATGACGCCGCCGCCCGCGATGAGCATGTGATTGTGCTCGACATGGGCTGCGATAACACCACGCTCGTGGTGTCCAACGGTGCGAAGATCTGGGTGCGGAACGTGCCGATCGGCGGCAACCACTTCACCCGGGCGCTCACCAAGGAAATGAAGCTCAGCTTCGCCAAGGCGGAGCATCTCAAGTGCAACGCCACCAAGTCGCCCGATCCGCGGGCCGTGTTTCAGGCGTTACGGCCCGTCTTTAATGACTACGTTTCGGAGATTCAGCGGTCGATCGGTTTCTTCTCCAGCGTCAACCGGCAGGCCAAGAT
>JAHBXU010000518.1 GCA_019636315.1 Planctomycetaceae bacterium
ACAGCGACTCCCCTCCTCAACTTCGTCTTCATGCCCATCGATCATGGCGTTTGTCAATGCGATCCTGAACTCTGCGGTCGACCTGTTGCTGGCGCCGTTCGCGGGTCTGGGGCCATGGTCCGGCCTGATCGCGTTCTCTTGTGTCGTTGCCGCAGGGTTTGTCTGGTTGTTTCGTGTGTGCTCCGACCAGCAGGCCCTCCAGCGAAAGAAAGGGCGCATGTTTGCGCGAGCCCTGGAGCTGCTTCTTTACCGGCACGACATGCTCGTGAGCCTGACGGCCTTTCCACGCATTGCCGCGGCGAACGCTGGCTATTTTCGAGAACTGCTCCGGCCGATTGCTGTCGCAGTCGTGCCGAGCGTGCTGCTGTTGATCCAGTTGGCAAGCTGGTACGAAAATCGCCCCTTGGCCGTAGGGGAAGCGGTGCTCCTCTCTGCCGATTTATCGTCCGATTTCCCCGTTATGGAGCAGCGTGTCGAACTGCAATCATCTGACGAATTGCAGGTCGAAACAGCAGGTCTTCGTGTCCCCACGTTGAATCAGATCAACTGGCGACTGAGAGCCAATCGGCCCGGCTCCGCGTGGATCGAACTGCAGATCAACGATGAGGGCCTGCGCAAGTCGATTATTATCGCTGAGGGAATGGCACGCGTTTCCGATCGTCGGCTGCGAGCCGGATTCTGGAACGAACTGCTGCATCCGACGGAGCCGTCACTTCCGCGACAATCGCCAGTCGAAATGATCCGCGTGCACTATCCGCAGCGGACCCTGTTTCTGGGAGAGAAGCAAATCCCCTGGATCATTGCGTTTCTCGTCCTCACAATGGTGTTCGGCTTGTTATTCGGACGCGTGTTTCGCGTGAGCTTCTGAAGTGGCGGTCTGCAGGTCGAGCGCACAAATCATGATTACGATTGTCTCTGGGCTGCCGCGCTCCGGCACCTCGTTGATGATGCAGATGCTGGCGGCCGGAGGCATGTCTCTCTTGGCCGACGACGCCCGCCCTCCCGACGATCACAACCCGCGCGGGTACTTTGAAGACCGCCGCGTCATGTCATTGGAACGGGATGCCTCATGGCTCGCCGCGGCTGAGGGACGCGCGGTGAAGGTCGTGTCGCTCTTACTTTACAATCTGCCGACCGATCTGCAGTTCCGCGTCGTCTTGATGCACCGCGACCTGGATGAGGTGTTGCGTTCTCAGGAGTGCATGCTGACCGGAGAGGCCGACGTCGTTCCCTCCACGGCCATGCGGGACCATTTCCAGCGACATCTCGCCGCGCTCAACGACTGGCTGCCGCAACAACCGCATATCCATCTCATGAATGTGGAACACCGCGACGTCATCGCGGCTCCGCACGACGCCGCAATTGCGGTCGCCGAGTTCGTGGGACACGAGTTGGACGTTGTGAAGATGGCAGCCGTCGTTGATCCAACTCTGTATCGGCAGCGAACGAGCGCCACACGCCCGGCCAGGAAGTAAGTGCTCCCTCCGCGCCGCGTCGGTTGATTCGCCGATCGGGCGACTCCGTCGGGATTGACGTCACTCGCCCGGTTTGCGGACTCCAATGGTCAGCAACAGGTTGGCCCACAGCGCCTGGTCGGCCGTCTGGATGGTGAGCACGTGGTCACGGCTGGCCACCGCGTCATAAAAGTCCCACTTGACGATCGGCTCCAGCGGCACATGCACGTGAGCCGCGTCGAGTGTTTCACGGAATTCGGCCCACACGGGTGGGTTGCCTCGGGCGGCATACGGATCGTCGGCAGGAATGCCCATGACATTCGCCGCTTCGATGGGAATGGCGGTCACCAGCACCTCAAGCACCTGCCGCACGGTGACGACGCCCGGGGTCAAATTGAGGCTCACAAGCTCCGCGTTCGGGCCGAGCGTCGTTGACGCGGGATAGTTGCCGTCGGCGATGAGCACTTTGGCATGATGTCCAGCGCGGCCCAGAACGGCGTTGATCTGAGGGTGCAGCAGTTGATGTTTAAGCATAGGGGCGTCCCGAGGCATCCAATCCCGTACTGTTGAACAACGTCTGAACAATGTCGCCGCAGCAATCCCGCTCGTCGCGATCGCTTGTGCCAGCCGTGCCGGATTTTGACTGCGGAAGTCCGCACATCGTAGTGTGTGCAGCGGAATTCATGGTAGCGACCAGACGCCCCGTGCGCGCCCACCGAGACCGTGGGAGCCCGCTCGAGAATCAGTCTTGGGAAATTCGACAGACTGTGTCAAGATAGGCCCGGTCGGCTGCACCGTTTCGTCGTTTATCTCCGGACGGTGGCGCCAGGTGCGACCCTGCCCTCACCCGATGTGGGCAGCCGTCCTCCGCGCATCGTCATTGCTCGTTCGATAGCGGCGGTTTCCTCTGCAAGAGAAGTCCAAGTCAAAAGCTCCCCCTATGCAACCTCTGCGCGTCGGATTGATCGGTCTGGGCACAGTCGGCAGCGGCGTCATGCGACTGCTGACAGAGCACGCGGATCGCATGTCGCATCGGGCAGGTCGCCCCGTCGAAGTCGTCCGCGTGGCGGTCCGGGACTTGTCCCGGCGACGAAGCATCGACGTCCCATCGACCTTACTGACGGACGATCCGTTGTCGATTGCCACGGACTCCCGGATCGACGTCGTCATTGAGTTGATCGGGGGACTGCGTCCCGCGCGGGAGATCATCCTGACGGCCCTGGAGTCCGGCAAACATGTTGTAACGGCGAACAAGGCGCTGTTGTGCGAGGAAGGGCCGGTGATCTTTCAGGCGGCACGCCGCGCCCAGCGGTGTGTCGCCTTTGAAGCCGCCGTCGCCGGAGGCATTCCTGTCATCCACGTTCTGGGCCAGGCGATGGCCGGCAACCAGATCACTGTGATCGAAGCCATTCTGAACGGGACCAGCAACTTCATTCTCACCGAGATGCTGCAACGTGGCGAATCGTATGCCGATGCGGTCCGAAATGCCCAGTCGCTGGGCCTGGCAGAAGCGGACCCGACACTGGACGTCGACGGCACGGATGCCTCTCAGAAGCTGTGCCTGCTGGCCCAACTGGCGTTCGGCACCCGCGTCACCCCCAACCAGTTTTCCCGGCAAGGCATCGACACGCTGGATCTTACCGACCTGCAGTATGCACGGGAGTTGGGTTACGCCGTCAAACTTCTGGCAACAGCCCGGCTGGGCGACGGTCAACTGGAGATGCACACACAGCCGACGTTGATTCGCCGCAGCCGGCCTATCGCCCAGGTCGACGGAGCCTTCAACATGGTCGCACTCACCGGCGACGCCGTCGGTCCAACGTGGTATTCCGGTCAAGGGGCCGGGCAGATGCCGACCGCGTCTGCCGTCGTCTCCGATCTCATCGACGTCGCGATCGGCCGGGCGCAATTGACCTTCGAGCACCTGGACCTCTGGGAACAACGGCCAAAGATTCCCATTCGACCGGCGGAAGACAGCTATCGCCGCTACTATCTCAGGTTTCCAGTCGAAGACCGACCGCATGTGATCGCCGACATCACGGACATCCTCGGACGGCACTCGATCAGTCTGGCGTCCGTCATCCAGCACGAAGCCCCCGAAGTGGAAGAGGCGCAGGCCGATCACTTTCCGCTCGTTCCGCTCGTGATCATGACGCATCGCACGCGAGAAGGTCATCTCCGCGCGGCCGCCGCAGAACTCAACCAGTTGCCGACTGTCGGAAAACCCTGGATCTGCATGCCGGTCAGCGACTGAGATTGGGGGAGCGCGGCCACCTGTTCCGCCGATGGCAGAGGCGGCTGATGTTGTCTAAAGTGGACGGGACGCACCGCCCCGGACCCGCTTGGTAGCGAGGCTCGGGACGTCTTCTTTTGATTCATCGTTTCGTTCTGGCTGAGTCCGCATGTCTTCGACCCTGGTGATTGCCCTTGCGACGGTCGCCGCACTGATCGCCATCGGCGTCAGTCTTCGACCACTCCTCAATTGGCTGCAGGCGCGGGAAGCGCGCCGCGCCATCCAGCAATTTCGC
>JAHBXU010000519.1 GCA_019636315.1 Planctomycetaceae bacterium
TCGAGCAGTCGCGGCAGGAAGCCAAGTCCGGGATTCGCGAGATGCTCAACCTCAAGGCAGCGGGTCGCACCAAGGGGGTCATTGTCGCCGGCTGCCTGCCGGAGCGATTGGGCGGAGCGCTTCTGGAGGAACTTCCTGACATCGATCATGTCGTGGGAGTCTGGGGCCGCGATGAGATTCACCGCGTGGCCGACCGACTTGTGGGCGGCCAGCGTGAGCAGCGCGAGCTGTTTCGCCCCGCGCCGATTCGCGCGCTCGACGATCGCGAGCGATTGCGAATCACTCCGCGACATTACGCCTATCTCAAGATCTCCGAAGGCTGCGACCGGACCTGCACGTTCTGTGCAATTCCGCAGATGCGCGGGAAACACGTGACGAAGCCGATCGAGCAGGTGGTGGCCGAAGCCCGCGAACTGGCCGCCGACGGGGTCCGCGAACTCATCCTCGTCGCCCAGGACACGACGTATTACGGCATGGACTACTACGGAGAGGTGCGTCTGGTCGATCTGCTTCGCGAACTGGAACAGGTCGACGGAATTGACTGGATGCGGCTGATGTACCTGTATCCGGTTAACTTCACCGATCCGTTGATCGACACGATCGCTCAGTCGGGCAAGATTTTGCCCTATCTCGACATGCCCCTGCAGCACATCAACAGCCGCGTGCTCAAGCGGATGCAGCGCCGGGTCGATCGCGACAAAACCGTCACGCTCGTCGAGAAGTTACGGGCTCAGGTCCCCAACCTCGTGTTGCGGACGACGTTTATCGTTGGATTTCCGGGAGAAACAGACGAACAGTTCGACGAATTGCGGGAATTCGTCAGCGACACACGATTTGAGCGGATGGGGGTCTTCGAGTACTCGCCGGAACCAGGAACGCCCGCCGTCAAGCTGGACGGCGTCGTGCCGGAGGACGTTAAGTCCGCTCGGCGAGAAGAACTCATGGCCATGCAGCAGCAAATTGCGTTCGAGTTCGGCGATTCGCTTCTCGGCTATGAACTCGACTGTCTCGTTGATGAATGCCGCGAGGATGGGATTGCGATTGGCCGCAGTTATGCGGATGCTCCAGAGATCGACGGTTGCGTTTTCATTCAGGATGACGGGCTGGAGGTCGGCCAGATGGTCCCGGTCGAACTGGTGGAGCGCCGGACCTATGATTGGGTGGGAATTCGCTCGGAATCCGCAGATTGAGTGGCTCGCCGTCCTCGAGCCGAATAGACTGAACCCATGAGCGTAGTGGACATACCCGGAGATCCTCTGAAGTCGACGATGCGCGACGCCCCCTCTCCTTCTCACACTCCGCCGCTCGATCGTCGCTCACTCAATGTCCCCAACCTGCTGACGCTCAGTCGGCTGGTTCTGGCCATTGTGTTGTTCGTGCTGATCGATCTGGACGGATGGTGGCGGTTGTCGGCGGTCGTGTTTCTGATCGCGGCGTCGACCGACTTTCTCGACGGGTACTATGCGCGCAAATACGGTCAGATCACCGTGCTCGGACGCATTCTGGATCCCTTCGTCGATAAGATCATCATCTGTGGTGCGTTCATCTTCCTCCTCAAGTATCCGCTCTCTGGCGTGACTGCGTGGATGGTGGTGATCATTGTCGGCCGGGAGATGTTTGTCACCAGTCTGCGGGCCTATCTGGAAAGTCAGGGGCGAGACTTCTCGGCGAAGTGGTCCGGGAAGATCAAGATGCTGCTGCAATGTGCGGCTGTCCCGCTTTCTCTGTTGTCGTTGAGTCCGGAGTTTGCGGGATCGGGGGAATCCGCTGAGCTGACCGAGTTCCGGACGTTTCGAGACGGCGTCCTGTGGGCCATGGTTCTCTACACGTTCTATAGTGGCGTCGAGTACACCGTCCGGGGCTTTCAAATGTTGAGTCGACCGTCCGCAGACGGATTCTCTGACGGCCCGAGCAATATGTCGTAGGCCCTGGATTCTCCCTCTTGCTTCTTGAATAGCCGCCGGCATGATCTGGTTTCTTGTCGCCTGTGCGGTCCCCGCGTTTCTGATTTCATTCGGTGCGACGGCGGCAATGAAGCGTCTCGCCCCGCGCTGGGGGCTGATCGATCAACCGGCCGGAATCAAGCAACACTCGACGCACACACGCGCGACGCCGCTCGGCGGCGGGTTGGCCATCTATCTGGGTTTCGTGGTTCCAGTGGTTGCGGCCCAGTTCGCGGCGCTCTGGACGGCTTCTCATCCGGAGCTGTTGTCATGGATGCCGTCCGGTTTTGCCGCTCACCTCGAAGGAGTGCAAACACGCTCCTCGGCCATGTGGGCGATTTTGGCCGCCGGAACGCTGCTGGTGGTGATGGGGTTGATCGATGATTTGAAATCGCTTCCCTGGGGACCACGTTTAGCTGTGCAACTGCTTGTGGCGATTGCACTCGTCAAATCGGGCGTCCAGGCAACGGTGTTCGTCGCACAGCCCTGGATCGGCATGGTGCTGACCGTGCTGTGGATTGTGACGCTCATCAACTCGTTGAATTTTCTGGACAACATGGACGGATTGTCCGGCGGCATCGGCCTGATCGCCTCATTGCTGTTCGCGACGGTCATGCTCTCCTCGGTGCCGGAGCCGCGATGGCTTGTCGGAGGAGCGTTGGTCGTGCTTGCCGGTTCACTGGCCGGATTCCTGTGTCACAACTGGCCGCCGGCGACGATCTTCATGGGCGATTCCGGCAGCATGTTTATCGGCATGCTGCTGGCCAGTTTGACGGTCCTCGGCACCTTCTATGATCCCCGGTTATCGAGTCAACACGTGATTCTGGCCCCGCTCTGCGTGCTGGCGGTGCCCCTGTTCGACTTGACGACGGTCGTCTTGATCCGATTGAGTCAGGGACGCAGCCCGTTTCATCCCGACAAGAATCATTTTTCCCATCGGCTGGTGGCGCTCGGACTGAGCCGGCGCAATGCCGTACTCACCGTCCATTTGACGACGTTGACGACCGGTCTGGGGGCGCTCATTTTGTACTGGCTCCCCAACTGGACAAGCGCTCTGCTAGTCATCGCGGTGGTGATCTGTGTCCTGGCGATCGTGACGGTTCTCGAAACGGCCGGCAGGCGTCAAGATGGAGAATGAGCAGGCAAGTTGACTTCTCGCCGCGAAACTTGTCGTGGCCGCCGCTGCTGTTCCTGTGAGTTCGCCTCTGGCAGCGGACTCCCTTCGTTGACTTGATCGTCCAATGCCGCGCAAACGCACTCCGCCTCCCACCGTGCCATCGCAACGTGCTGCTGACGCGGCGGCGTCGACGGTCATCACGGAGCGCCTTGATGCGGCCTGGTTACCGACGGTCGCCGCCGTTCTCGTCACGGCTCGATTCTTCCTGCCGGCCGAGTCGGCAGCGCAGGGCGAGACATTGTGGATTGTGCTCGCGTGGTTGATGTGCGGCTTATGTTGGATGCTGCATGCCTGGAGAAATCAGGCGACGCTGCGTCGACCCGACGCACTCACGGCGGCGGTGTGGATGCTGGTTCTCGGCCATGTCGCGTCGGCCGTGCATGTTCTCCTGACCGAGGGAGACCGGCGGGCGGCGCTCAACATGCTTTGGGAATGGGTGGGAATGGGCGTCGCCGCACTGCTGATGCGGGAGGCCGTGCGGAGTCGCATGGGACGCACACGGATGCTCCAGATGGTTGTCTTGTCGGGGATGGTGCTCTCCGGATACGGGCTGTGGCAACATTATGTCTGGTATCCCCGGATCGCGGCTCAGTTCGCAGAATTGGAATCTCTGCAATCCGGATTGACGGCCACCGAGGCCAGCGCAGCGCCTGACCAGTTGCAATCACGGAGACGTCGAATCGGCGAATTGCAACGCGAATTGGGATGGACGCCGCGTGTCGATGACGCGTCGTCGCAGATGTTTCGGGACCGCGTGCAGGCCAGCACCGAACCGATCGGGCGGTTCGCGTTGGCGAATACATTCGCCGGTCTACTGTTGACCGCGGCGTTCCTGGGGTTGAGCGCGGTCTGGCGA
>JAHBXU010000052.1 GCA_019636315.1 Planctomycetaceae bacterium
GATTCGTGAGGGGATTTGCGAGACTTGCCGGCGTTGAAGACCGGCCGCATCTCAATTATGCACGATTTCACCGGGAACTACAATCAAATCCGCCGCAAATCGGCCCGAGCGCTCACTGGGCCGGATCGGCTGGTCCTTGATCCACCCCGACAATCGATGGAACCACGCCGATTGGGCCGATTCACTGGTTGCAGGGCCGCGGCAGGGCCGCTATCTTGTGTCGACTTTGTGTGGATCGACGAATCTCGCGCGCAAAAGGTGCGCGCAGCAACGGATCGGTTGCCAAGTCTCCGCGAGAAACGAATTTCGTGAGATCGCGGAAGCGCTATCGTGTCACCCGATGCGTCAGCGAGGGATTGTCGGTTGAACCCGCGTTCACATTTCCGGTGAGCGACGGCCGAGTCGATCAAGTCTCCGTTTATGGAACTTCATAGTTCAGGATCTCCTTCCGATGAGTGCTGACATCAAGATTGACGCCCAGCGGCGCACCAAGTCCGGCTCGACTGAATGTCGACGATTGCGGCGTCAAGGGCGGATTCCGGCCAATGTGTTTGGTCACAAGCAGGCTGCGGTGCCTATCAGCATTGACCGAGAAGCCTTTCGCCCCGTCCTGCTGACGGGCCATAAAGTGATCGACCTGACGATCGATGGAGCATCGGAAAAGGCATTAGTTCGTGAAGTGCAGTGGGACACCTTCGGCGCCGGCGTGCAGCACATCGACTTCCAGCGGGTCGATGTCACCGAACGCATGTCGGTCGACGTCCCCGTGGTGCTTCGGGGAACCGCGCGCGGCGTCGTTGAGGGAGGCATCCTCAATCACCATCTGCATTCCCTGCGGGTGGAAGCCACGGCCGTCACGCTTCCGGACCTGATCGAAATCCGCGTCAATGACCTGGGCATCGGCCAGAGCATCCACGTCAGCGACGTCACGGGATTGCCCGAAGGGGTCACCATCGAGACGCCGGCGGAACTTGTGGTCGTGCAGGTAGCGGCCGCAGTCGAAATGGCGGAGATCGCAGGGGCCGAGGAAGGAGGGCCGCTGCAACCGGAACTGGTTGGCCGCAAAGCAGCCGAGGCGGAGGGGGGCGAGAACTAGTCGCCTGTTGGAGCTGCCGCTCAGATCAGAGACGAGCCGGATCGGGACGATCACGGCAGGCACTCTCGAGAATGGCCTGCCGGTGCATCGTCAAACCGTGAAAGCGCCAGCGAAGCCCAGGACCGCCGAACACGGCGTCGCCTCGACCTGTCCGCTCAGGCATTCCGAAACGCGCGTGACGAACGTGCGTCCGAATGCATCGGGAGTTGACCCGCTGCACTCGAATTCGGCGTGGAAGTAATGGCCATGAAGGTTGTTGTTGGACTCGGGAATCCCGGCCGCAAGTATGCCGGGACGCGGCACAACGTGGGCTTTGACGTCCTGATTCAGCTTGCCCGGCAGCACCAGGCGGAAGCCGCGCGGACGCGGTTCGAAGCAGAGATTACGGAAATCACTGTCAGAGGCGAACGCGTGCTGCTGGCTGCGCCACAGACCTTCATGAATCTCAGCGGCCGGAGCGTGCGACAGATTGTCGACTTCTACAAGGTGGCCACCGCGGACGTCCTCGTGGCTTGCGACGATCTGAACCTCGAATTGGGACGTTTGCGACTGCGAGCCTCCGGATCGGCGGGTGGACAGAAGGGCCTGCAGGACATCATCCAGCTCCTCGGAACAGAAGACGTCTCGCGGCTGAGAATCGGGATCGGCCGTCCCCCCGGCCGCATGGCGGCGACAGCTTATGTGTTGCAGAAGTTTGCGGTGGACGATCGGCAGATCATCGACGTGGCAATCGCTCAGGCGGCGGACGCCGTTGCGTTGTGGGCGGCGGAAGGGATACAGTCCGCGATGAACACGTTCAATGCCCGTCCCGATCCGCCTGAGCGGTCTGGTTGACCAGAAGCGTCATGGGGATCGCGCAAGTTTCGGCGGAATCATTGCAAATCCCGACGAAACCGATACAACTGACGTTTCCACCGCGTTTGCAAATCCGGTACGAGGACGTCGTCCCTTCGGCCCAAGATCTTTGAGGAGTCCACGTTGGCACAGCGGAATTACGAGTGCATGTTTGTCCTCAACAGCGGTAAGTACGCTGGCGACCCGGCCGGAGCGGAAAACTCGTTGATGGAAATGTTCGCCCGATTGGGGGCGGACGTCGTGGCCAAGAGTCCCTGGCAAGATGGAAAACTGGCCTATCCGATTGACGGACACCGCAAGGGCCTGCACTACCTGACCTACTTTCGGATGGATGGCTCGCAGGTTCAGGAGATGAACCGGCTTTGCAAGCTGAACGACCTGGTCGTGCGGCACATGGTCATTGAACATTCGGAGACGTTGTTCGAGATCCTTCTGCAGGGACTGTTGCAGCACGGGACAGGAGGGTCCTCCTCAGGAAGTCCAGAAGCCGCCGAGGAAACAGGCACGCGCGAGCGTGAGAACGTGCCCGCTCGCACCTGAGAAAGTTCTTCGGCGCGTGAGCCGCGTCTGGAATCGCACGGGTGTGGGATTCCGATTTCACCCGCCGACCGCACGAGACAGGGAGTGGAGCGTCCGCCGGCGCAACAGGGAGTTAAGACATGGCCAGTTTCAATAAGGTCATTCTGGTCGGCAACCTCACACGAGATCCGGAAGTCCGGTATATTCCCAGCGGGACGGCCGTTGCGGAAATTGGCCTGGCAGTCAACCGGACTTGGTTTGACAAGCCTTCCAATAGTCGCAAGGAAGAGGTCACGTTTGTCGACGTAACGCTCTGGGGACGGACGGCGGAAATCGCAGGGGAATATCTGGCCAAGGGCCGGTCTGTGCTGATCGAAGGGCGGTTGCAAACCGACTCCTGGGATGACAAGGAAACCGGAAAACGCCGTAGCAAGCTGAAGGTGGTCGGAGAGCAGATGACCATGCTCGGCGGGCGTGGCGAAGGAGGCGGTTCAGGCGGCGGTCGTCCCTCAGGAGGCGGAAGCCAGTCTGTTTCCGCGGACTCCTATTACGATTCGCCGCCAGACGACGGCGGCGGAGAGGACGTCCCGTTCTAAGTCTCCAGTCCTCAACCGTTCGACTCTCATTTCATCCCGACCCTTCGCGAGTCCGACAATCCGCGGCTCGCACTACGAAGAACAAAAAAGATCGAGCTCATGGTCAAGCAACGTACCCAACGGATTCGTTCCGCGGATCGGCGCGGTGGAGTCGAACTTCTGCTCGCTGAAAATGTCCCCCATGTCGGACAGCAGGGAGACATCGTCCGGGTTAAGCCCGGCTTCGCTCGCAACTATCTCTTGCCGCAAGGCCTCGCGACGGTCGCCACGGAAGAGAACAAGCAACGCGTCGAGCAGCACCGCAAACGACAGGAAGAACTTGTCCGCGACCGGATCAAGCAACTGCAGAAGCTGGCCCGCGACCTGGGCAACTACAGCGCAACGATCGAAGCGAATGCGAACGACGAAGGACACCTCTACGGTTCCATCGTCGGTCGCGATGTCAGCAAGACCTTGAAGGCCGCGGGATTTGCCGTCGAGCCGGACCATGTCAAGCTGGAAGGACCGCTCAAGGAACTCGGCATGTATACTGTCAAGCTGCAATTGCACGCCGACGTCGACGCCGAGGTGAAGGTCTGGGTTGTGCCCACAGCCGCACACTGAGTCAGGCTCTGATTCAACAAGCGAAATCCCCGAATCCCATCGGCCCAGCGCCGGTGGGATTTGTGCGTTCTACGGACATTGGTTTGTCGATATGTCGTTCATTGCGCCGTCACCCCCCCGTGACCGCCTCGCGACGCTTTCTCAAGGAGGGATGCACGGATGTCCGATTCACCCAAGAACTTTCTGGACCGCCTCCCCCCGCAGGACCTCGAGGCCGAACGCAGCGTCCTCGGCAGTTGTCTGCTGCAGAACAATGTCATTGACGACGTCCTGACACTTGTTCGCGGCAACTACTTCTATAGCGACGGACATCAGAAACTGTTCGCCGCCATGCTTCGCATGCACGAACAGGGCATCCGCGGGATCGACGCCGTGACGCTCGGTCACGAGTTACAGAACCGCGGAGAACTGGAATTGGTGGGCGGCCCTTCCGCACTCCTGCGAATTCTCGAGACGGTGCCTCACGCCGCACACGCGGAATACTACGCCCGCATTGTCCGCGATAAATGGCTGCAGCGCACGCTGATTGACGTCTGTACTGAGACGCTTCGAGAAACCTATGACTCGGCGGAGGACACGGAGCAGATCCTGGCCCGTGCCGAGCAACGGGTCTTCGCCATTGTCGAGCAGCAGGAGCAGATCGACAAGTTCGCCATTCGGGACATTCTGGACGACACGTTCGCGCGGATCTTCGAGCGGATGGATCAGGAAGGGACGATCAGCGGCCTGCACACCGGATTCGACGGACTGGACTCCCTGACCAGTGGCTTTCAATCGTCTGAATTGCTGATCCTTGCGGCGCGTCCCTCAATGGGCAAAACGGCTCTGGTGTGCAACTTCGCGCTGGCCGTTGCGCGCCAGGAACGGCAGGGAGTGCTGATCTTCAGCCTCGAACAGTCCAAGCTGGAGTTGGCCGAACGATTCTTGTGCATCCAGGCCCGAATTAACGGACATAAATTGCGACAGGGCGATCTCGACGAAGTCGAACAGCACAGCCTGCACGAGGCGTCGAATGAAATGCGCGAGTTCCCGCTGTTCATCGACGACACCGCCGGGCGGACGGTTTCTCAGGTGGCCGCCGTCGCCCGCAGGTTAAAACGCCGCTTCGGACTCGGGCTTGTGATTATCGACTACCTGCAGCTCATCGAGTCGGACGATAAGAATGTCCCACGCGAACAACAGATTTCCACCATCACCCGGCGATTAAAGTTCCTGGCCAAGGATCTCAGCATTCCGGTCATCGCGTTGGCGCAGCTCAATCGCGGCGTCGAACAGCGTGAAGACAAACGGCCGCGTCTGGCCGATCTCCGGGAGAGCGGCGCCATCGAACAGGACGCCGATCTCGTGATGTTCCTGCACCGGCCGGAAGCATACGATCCTGAGGACCGTCCCGGAGAAGCCGATCTGATTGTCGCCAAGAACCGCAACGGGCCGATCGGCAACGTCCCGCTGGTCTGGCTGCGCGAACAACTCCGCTTCGGCGATCGCGCCCCCTCCGGAGTCGCCGATGCACTTCCGGCATCGTGGAACTAGCCATCGTCAGGAAATCTCGCGACGCGATGTCTCGCCGCAAACTTCGTTCGTCACTCGAAGCGTCGCCGAGGAGTCGCGAGTCGATCCCTTGTTGATGCTTCGGGGTGCCAGCCAGCTCACCGACTGAATCAACGCTTAAGTGCATCGACCGACATCGCGCTGGGAATCGCCATGAAGGTCTTCAGCGTGTCTGACGACTCGAACAGATACAGCCGATCCTTGTACCAGACAGCATGATCGAGCGAGCCTTCCTGCACTTCATGGGCGATCGCCGTCAGAACGACGTCGTAGCCGTTCGCCGCCGGGGTGTATGTCGCAGGGCTCTTATCGAAAGCGGTTTTCGCTGCGGCCGAACTGAAGTAGTAGACCTTCCCTTCGTACTGCGAGGCATAGGCAATTCGTCCGTCCTCCAGAACTCGCCGATCGCGCAGCGCCACGGGGCAGAATCCCTTCATCCCCGTGCCGTCGCGGGTGACAATCTGCTGCATGCGGCTGCCGGTTGCGGCATCCCAGAGTTCCGCCTCACCGATGAGCTGCGGGTCCAGAATTCGCGGTTCCGTGCCCCGAATGTTCAGCGATTCGCCGCCAATGTCCAGGGACTCGTTCTGCACCGATTCCGACGCACGATCAAAGAAGGGCCCGCCAGGTTGTGATGGCTGTGACGGTGTGGAACGCACATCGGGATTGGCGGACGGACTTGTCGCATACAGTTCCGGTATCTGCGGCGCGCGGGCGCCAACGTCGACCGTCGGAGGCGTCTTCGGTTCAAGATAATCCGCATTGTCGAGCGTCAAACCGGTGTACGGAGTCGGCTCCACCTGAACAACTGCGGCCGGAGGCGATCCCGACGGAACTCCGGATCCAGACAACGTCGTCCGCGCCGCAGAGCGCTCGGATTCACCGTGCAGCTTGGGGGAAGTCTTCGGCAGGACGAACTCGCCCTCATCTGGAATTGTTTCCAGCTCCAGATCTTCCTGACCAGCATCCTCGGGAAAGAAATCATCGAACAAGTCCGCCGCCGGTGCTTGAGCGACCAAAGCGGGTAGCGAGGGACCATCCTCACCGTCCGCGGCGTGTTCCGTGACCGTCAACGAACTCGCCTCTCGCAACCCGGAGGTCGGAGAGGCAAAGGCTGGCGCCGCGGCAAGAGTCTGCTCTTGGGGAATTGCTGCCGCCGGCGGCTCAGATATGCTCCAGCGATCCTCTGCGGGCGGTGCGAGGATCGGTTCTGACAGCGGCATGATCGACATCGATCGGACGATCGAATCGCTCGTCGCTTGCGGTTTCGGCTTTTCTGAGGATGGGGGCGCAACACTCACGCGACGCTGTTGTTCGAGGTCGCGCAGCGACGGCAGGACCGGCGTCTGGGGGGAAGGCGTCGACGTGCGTGGCGGCTGCTGCGCACGAAGCGTCCCTGCCGATGGGGAGGGTGCGGACCGCCCGGCGAACGGGGGTTGCGTTGTGATCCGCGACGTCGCGGCTGGCGCAGCAGCCGTTGGGGGACGATATGGCTCGAACTCGACGGGCGGTTGAGAATGGGGAACAGTCCGGCGGCGACCCGCCTCATACAACTTCTGAAAGCGCTCTAACATTCCGCCTCGTCCGTCCGCCGGTTTGACGGCAGCATCGTGTCGCGGCGGGCTCTGCTGAGGCTCAGCCATCGGCACCGGACGGACGGACGATTGACTTACAAACGAATCCACGCGCAGGGCTCGTCCTCGGACGTCCTCAGCGCTGGAAGGGGTTCGATTTTCTGGCGGAACCAGCCGACGCGAGGTATCGACGGCATCTAATCGTCCGGGCTCCCCGGAACGCGGGGCCGTTTCGGCCGAAACCGGTTGTGCGGTCCGCTGGCCGCGCACCTGAGTATGGGCGGCGGTGCGTAATTCGGAATTCGATTCTGAACGAGCGGCTTGACTTTGTGGGGGTGCCGCATGCGGAGGATTCGAGCGTCCCTGAACCGGCTTCGGCGCTTGCGGCGCCAGAGCGGAAGAAGGGAGCCCGAACGTCGGATACTGGTATTGCGCAGCTGCCGGTACGGTGTGATAAGCCGACGCCAGCACAGTCAACAGCAACCAGCATGCCTGCCGCATTGGTCGACTCATCCGCACCAGGAAGACTGGTTGGCTCCCTGTCAGCGTCTGCCTCGGCGCCGACTGAGCGACATTGAATCGCTCCGGCTCCCGACACGGCACGAGTCGTGCGTGACACGCACGCGCAAGTGGCGGGTGCCCGACAATCTTGGTCCGCTTCGACGCTTGCCTCACGGAGTCTTATCCTTGCACGGATCGTCGGCTGGGAATCCCGCCGCATTGCAACCCGCCGCGATCGTCAGGATAATTCATCCCGTTCCGAAGTTGACGATCACACGGTTTGTATCGCAGGATTTGTATCGTCGCCGCCGCGAGCGTAATTGAGCGACGATGCCGGTCGTGACAGTCAAATCGGCAACGGAGAGGATGCGTCGACCGGAGAGCCGTCCTAATCGAGACGGTTCACACGCCTTACCCAAACTGACAGGGATTTCAGTCTGACATGAGAGACGATTCGACGATGTCGCTCCCCGACCAGCACTCCGGGCCCCCTCCCTGGCCCAAGACCATTGTCATCCAGCAACGGAGCTTTTTGTGGCTGGCGGGAGTGCTTTTTGTGTTGCTGCTCATGTCGGGGCTAATGAACCTGGTTCTGCTGGCTGTCGTATCCACGGACGGAACAAGCCCGGCGGCTCCCCGGCAGGTCTATGTTTCCGGAGACCGCTCCAGCGACGAGCGGATTGCGATCCTGAATATCGAAGGAACGATTTCGCCGCCGTTTACCGATCGTTGGATCCGGACGATTCGCGCCGTCGCGGAAGATGACACCGTCAAGGGCGTGGTGCTGCGCATCGACAGCCCGGGCGGACTCGTCGCCGACAGCCATCAGATCTACCACGAACTCAATCGGCTCCGCGAAAAATCCTCGATTCCAATCTATGTCTCCATGGCCCGCATCGCGGCATCCGGCGGATACTACGTCGCCATGGGCGCCGGTCCTCAGGGCCGCATCTTTGCCGAGCCGACCACGTGGACCGGTTCAATCGGCGTCATTATGCCTCGTTACAATGCCGCCAACCTGGCCGGAAAAATTGGCGTCGAAGCCGACCCGCTCGTGACCGGCAAATTCAAGGACACCCTCAGCCCGCTCCGCGATATGACGGCGGAAGAACGCGAACTGTGGCAGGAAATCCTGAATGACTCGTTCATTCGCTTCAAGGAAGTCATCCTCTCAGGCCGCGCCAATCTCAATGAGGAGAAACTCGACGCACTGGCGACCGGCCAGGTTTTCACATCGCAGCAGGCAAAGTTCAACGGCCTCGTGGACGCCATCGGATTTCAGGACGATGTGACCGCCGCCCTCGCCAAGGAACTGGGTCTGGAAGACCCGCAGATCGTGCGCTACGAACATCCCAGCTCGCTGATGGACCTGTTGACCGGTTCCGTCAAAGCGCAGTCGCCCGCCGCTCCCTGGGATCAGTTGCTGGGCCCACAGACTCCGCAGGCCCTCTACTACTGTGGCTCTCCGGGCATTGGGCTGTTGCCATAGAGCTTCTGACATGGATCATGAGTGCCGCGAGCGTGAGTGACCGGTCGCTTATGCTCGCGGCGCTGATCGCAGGAACTTGCGGTTCGTTCGGCGCCGCCTCGCGACCTTCCGGCAGGAATTGCCGCTTGACCGGCGTGAATTCGCGCCAGAGAATGAATTGACAGGAACGTCCCTTTTCGCACCGAACTGGGAATGTTAAGTCATGGTCCAATCGACCAATCCATTCCCCCTTTGACCATTCCCGGAGTCGTGCTCGCCCCACCAAAATGGCAGTGACGTGTTCGTGCATCGCCTTGGATGCACCTGACTCTGTCACTGTCTTCAGCCCAGCGTCGCTGGTTGCCATAACCAAAGAGTGATCTGAGATCTTCACCGATGATGGCCGCGGCTCGGCGTCCATCGTCACTCGAAAGGTTTCGATATGGCCCCCGTCTTCAGCAGTGCCGAACAACTCCGGCGGCTGTTTGCCGCCCTGACCGAGCAGACCTTTCAGGTCGAATTCGGGGTCGCCGACCCCCCACTCATCGACTACCTGTCGGGCATGCTGGTCCGATTCGTCCGGGTGGACTCTGTCTTCACGGTGCGGGATCTGGTCGGCCGGCGTCTCGAGGAAGTGGCCGACATGCTGGCGGAAGCCGAGCAGCGCGAGGCGCGGCCCAGGCGTGAGATCCATCGCCATATCGGCGATTTCACGCTGTTCTGGACCGGCGTCTATCCGGAGGCCCTCAAGCGGTTGAAGGCGTTCGATCGCAAGGACGCCCTGATCGACTACCAGGAGCAGGGCAAGCGCTCCTACCTCATCGCCAGCACGTTTGACGGCGAGCCGTACGAGACCGAAGCCCCGGTCCTCCGCCGACTCAGCGACGAATTCGAACTCTGCTCCGCCGGCCTGATGCAAGTCCGCCGCGAATGGGAGCACCTCTCCGATACGTGGTCCGTCGACGAGAACTGATGCGGCAAGGTCGGCGAGACAATGCCCGCCTCTCGCTGTCCATTCGACTGACGAAGCACCACGACCTGCCTCCGCCCACGGGTTCAGTTGCCTCTCGGGTTTCGATTTCCCGTGACGTGTTCACCGTACACATCGAGCAACGTCGCTATTCTGACGATCGTGTCGTTCGTGGTGGCTCTTGAATCACGAGGACACTCTCGATAAGACGTGGGCGATCATTGAAAGTGACGTCCACCAGGCAGTCCGGCCGCAAACCGCCTCAATCGACGTCCCAGGACCAGTGCCCTCACGGGCGCTTCATCGCCGCCGGTGTCGCCCACGCCGCTCACTTCTTCGAGGGAACCACCATGCCCCGAACGCTCCTCTACGTCAGCGGACTCTCACTCGTCATCTTCCTGTCCTCTCTGAGCGCCGCGGAGCCATTGAGGCTCATTGCCCATCGCGGGGGTGTGGTCGATGAGCAGAGGATCGAGAACAATCGGCGAGCGCTCGATGAGGCCGCGCGGCGAGGCTACTGGATGGTCGAGGCCGACATTCAACGCACAAAAGACGGCGTCCCCATCGTGCATCACGACCGCACGTTCGAGCGGTATTACGGCGATCCGCGTCCGGTCGGCCAGATGGACTGGGAGGAAATCGCCCACCTCCGGTCCACTCCTGGAGAAGAACGCCCGCTAAAGTTCTCCGAATTCGCCGCGGCCTGCCAAGGGCGACTCCTCCTCATGCTCGACATCAAGGGAGATTCACATCCTCGCGAGTTCTATGAAGCGATTGAATCGGCACTCGCCGAACATGGCCTGCTCGAGAGCGCCTACCTGATCGGCTCGGACCAGTCGAAGGAGTACTTTCGCGGAAAGCTGCGCGTCAGCGGGAACGTCGATACGATCGCCGCCGCCGCGGCCGCCGGAGTGCCCGTGTCCGAACAGTACTTTCTCTTCGATCGCGGGAGCCGCATCACAGAGACCATTATCGAACGAGCCCGCGAGCTGAACGTCCCGGTCGTCGCGGGCATCAACCGCTTCCGCTACCCGGACGACGAAGCCACCGCCGTCAAGTTGTCCCGCGCCGACATCACCCGCCTCCGCGCCCTCGGTGTGACCCAGTTCCAGATCGATTCACAGTACGATGTCTGGCTCGGTGAACACATGCCGTAGTGGCGACGCTGGATACTTACGGACACCCTGTAAGGACTGCACTCACTTCATTCACGACTTTGAAAGCAACCGTATGGTACAGCCACCGCGATATACGCAAGGCTATGCTGTAATCCGCGTCGACAATCATGAATGCCCGGGGCATGTAGAGGAGTACGAGAGCGGCGGCACAACCTGGCCGGCCCCGGGACCAGGCAACATTACCATCAAGGAAGTCGTGTTTGATGCGGGCGAGGCTCAAAACGAAGTCCTACGCCTAAACAACCGAAACTCGCGTAAGGCCTGCAGGTACTACTGGCAAACGACGCACGTCTTTCTCGACGGCGGTTCGCATGGATCGGCCCCTCTGGCCATCCGTTGAGAATAGATCGAGGCCGGGACATCGACTCGTGGATTGCGACGAATGTATTGGTTTCGCCGTGTGACTGATTGTGTCGGAGGAATTCGCGGGTTAGGATGGGGCATCCAACGCCACGCTCTCGGTGAAAGGGATGCGCGATGCCGGCTCGGTTCGAATGCCCCCAGTGCTTCTATGCAGCGGATGTTCGGTCGGCCCTCAAAGGGAGCAAGGTGAAATGTCCGGAGTGCGGCACGCCGGTCCGGGTTGGTTCGCGGCAGAAAGAAGCGCCCCCCGTAGTCCAGTCGAGCACCAGTGCATCGTCTCAAAAGTCGCGCTCGAAAGGGAAGAAGTCCGGCGACCTGCCCGTAACGGCAGTTGCCGCAGGAGGGGCCGGGCTGGTGGTGGTGATCGCGCTGGCGTTTCTTGCCGGCCGCGCGGGCCGTCAGCCGCAGCCGGCACCGCCTCCGAATCCAGTTATCTCCCCGGCATCAGTCGCGGCGATTGATGAGCCCCCGGCAGCCGCTGCGATCGCGCTGGCGGAACAGCCGCCGTCGAATCCAGGTTCGGACGCATTGAATCAAGCGATTCACCAACCGGCGGTCGTTGCCGGGACGACAGCACCGCAGTCATCGG
>JAHBXU010000520.1 GCA_019636315.1 Planctomycetaceae bacterium
CAACCCCGGCAGGCTTGTCGACCACCACCAGCCACGCGTCTTCATAGACGAGGCGAAACGGCACTGGTTCGGGTTCGAGCAGCTTGTCGGGCGGCTCGACCAGCCGCACGCGCACCGCCTCACCGACAAACACACGTTGCGTCGGTGATGCGACGGCGTCGTTGATCCAGACTTGCCCGGCGGCCGCCAGCCGCTGCATCCGCCAGCTTGTGTAGTTGCGAAAATGGCGAATCAGGAAACTGTCGATCCGCACGCCATGAAGATCGGCCTCGACAGTCAGTTGCGCGGTGTACGGCTCGGCCATAATCCCGCAGCGTAGCTCGTCCCGGTTTCTCCGACCAGCAACTCGGGTGTTCGGCGGCGGCGGAATCTGAGACACTATTCCCGAACGCCGCCGCATGACCGGACCTCCTCAGCGGGTTTCATGGTTCGGCAAAGGGACTGATGCCGCGGCGACAACGGATTGAAGGAGTGAACGACAATCGTGATGTACTTGCTGCGGACAGGGATCGGATACGGGGTCCTGGGACTGATTCTGGCGGGAGGACTGCTTCACGGCCGTCCAGCCAGTGCACAAGCGCCGACGGAGACGGCCCCTGCGACTCCGCCTCCTGCCACAAGCAGTCCAGTGGAACAGATTGCCGCGTTGCAGGCACAGGTGGCGAACGCCGAGTTGGCCGAAGATCAGAAATTGCGGGCGGCGGAGCTGGCGCAGCAGGCACTGGCCGATCTCCAGGCCGCTGAAGCATCGCGGGGGGATGCCGCGAACTATGCTTCAGCAACCGAGAAAATTCCGCAACGCCTGGAGGACGTCAACCGTGAACTCATCCAGCTCGACCGAGCCGGCGAACCGCGACTCGAACGTGCGGCTTCTCTCGCGGAACTGGAAACCGAACGCAATGACGCCCAGCAGCGGATCGCCGAATGGGAGAAACAGCTTGCCGAGCCTCCCACGTCGCGAATCACGCGGCGACGCGCGGCACGTCAAACCCTGATCGAGCATCCTGCCCGATTGCAGCAAATCAGTGACCGTTTGGCAGCCGCGCCGCCCGAGGGAGAACCGTCTCTCCTGATCGAACTCCGTCAGCTCCGCCTCCAGGCCGAGCGTCAGGCCGTGCAGGAACGTGCTGTGGCCGCGCAGAATGAATTGGCCATGCTCGACGCCGAAGACGCCGTCGGCCTGCCGATTCGCCTGCGCGACAAACTCACGCGCCAACTGTCGCGTCTCCGCAAACAGATCGAGCTCGTCTCAAACGAAGTCAATCGTCTGCGAAAAGAGGAAGCGGCAGCGCGGGTTCGAGAGGCCCGGATCGCGGCCATGCTCGCGCAGCCCTTGCTGAAGCCCATCCTGGACGCCAATCAGCAGATCGCCCTCGAAGAGGCGGAAGTCCGAAAAAAGCACGAATCGATCCAGAAACTCGACAAAGAACTGGAGCAGCAACTCGCCGGGCTCAACAAGGACTTTCAGAACATTCAGTCGCTCGACAAGGACCTGGGGTTGTCGACTTCGGTGGGATTGAGGCTTCGCAAACTGCGATCGCAACTCCCCAAGGTACGATTTCATCAGACGCGGCAGCAGGCGCGGATCGAAGACCTGGAGGTGGCGCAATTCACGCTGTACGAACGCGGCAACCAACTGGACGATCTCAACAACCTTGATGCCAAAGCGGCGCAGCTCGTCGAACAGTTCGCTGACCTCAATGAAGTCGAGCGCGAACAGCTCGCCGAAGATGCCCTGACGGCGCTCCGGACTCAGCAGGAATATCTGAACAAGGTTGTCACCGCGTACCGCAATTATATTGACACTCTGACGCAACTGGACCTGCACGAGGAGGAACTCGTCGAAGAGACGATTCGTTTCGCGACGTTTATCGACGAGCGGGTGCTCTGGGTCCGCAGCCATCCGCCCCTTCAACTGACCGGCGTGTTCAGCGACCGCGAATCCATCTCGTGGTTGGGAAATCTGGACACCTGGCAAACGTTGGGCCGCACCCTCCGCGAGGATGTGTCACGTGTGCCGCTTCTCTACGGCGCGGTGACGGTCCTGTTTGTCTTTCTGCAGTTGATGCGGCGGCGTATGGGACGCCATCTGCATGACGCGACGAAAAGCGCACAAAGCCGCGTGTCGGTCTCGGTACTCCCGACCGTTCGGGCACTGGAATTCACCGTACTCTCCGCCATCCTCTGGCCGGGAGTCATGCTGTTTCTCTCCTGGCGGCTCTGGCAAACTCCCGATCCTCCCCGGACGGTGCTCGTTGTCGCCGCGACACTGAGTCGGCTGGCCGCGGTGTTTCTGCTGCTGGAGCTGGTCCGCCAGTCCATGCGTCCGCGCGGCCTGTGCGAGATTCATTTCGGGCTGCATGGAGCGACGGCGCGGCACATTCGGCAACGCATCAGGCGGTTCATGATGCTGGCCCTTCCGCTGGCGGCCGCCGTCGCGCTGACGCACTTTTATAATGGCGACGATCGCCCGGCATTCATCGAGCGGATGCTGTTCATCGTGTCGATGTTGGTTGTTTCGACATTTGCCCACGGACTGTTCCATCGGGGCGGCGAACTGCGGGAGCTGGAGTCATTCCATGACGGAGGCTGGATCCAGCATTTGTCGTTTCTCTGGCATGCATTGGCCGTGGGACTCCCGCTGGTGCTCGTCGTCCTTGCAGCCACGGGTTATTTCTATTCCGCACAGGAACTCATGGTTCGCGGCCAGATTTCCCTCTGTCTGCTGCTGTCGGTCATCTACCTGAAGGCATTCCTGCTTCGCTGGCTGATGCTGCGCCATCGCCGTCTTCGTCTCCAGCAACTGCGCGAACGACAGCAACAGGCGGCACTTCAGGCGCAAGCGGCCGAGGACACCGGCGCCCCGATTCCCGAGGCTCCGGTCGACGAGGCCGATCTGGATACCATCAGCCGGCAGTCGCAGCGACTTGTCAGCACAACTCTGTTCGTCCTGAGCCTCATCGGGGCATGGATGATCTGGTTTGATGTCATCCCTGCGTTTCGGTTCCTGGAACGATGGCCGCTTTGGGAATATGCCGTCCAGGTTCGCGAAGTCATTCCCAACGAATCGGGACGTCCAGATTATCGGATGACGGAGGTGCTGAAGGCCGTCACAGTGGCCCATCTTGCGCTGGGCGTGCTGATCCTCGTGTTGACGATGACTGCCGCACGCAATCTGCCCGGCCTGCTGGAGATCACGCTGTTAGAGCGACTGCCCATCGACCGCTCGACAACCTATGCCGTCACCGCGCTGGTGAGGTATTCGTTAGTTCTGATCGGGATCGTCCTGACCAGTCAGGCGCTGGGGATCGGCTGGTCGAAGGTCCAATGGCTCGCGGCGGCCCTGACCGTCGGATTGGGATTCGGTCTCCAGGAGATCTTCGCCAACTTTGTGTCGGGCATCATCATCCTGTTCGAACAGCCCGTCCGCGTCGGCGACGTCGTCACCATCGACGGCGTTTCGGGCGTCGTCAACCGCATCCGTATTCGCGCCACAACCATTACCGACTGGGACCGCAAGGAATACATTGTCCCCAATCGGGAATTCATCACCGGGCGGCTCCTCAACTGGACCCTCTCCGACCGGATGAACCGAGTCCTCGTCAATGTGACGGTGGCGCACGGCTCTGACATCGACGTGGTGCGTTCGACAATTCTGGCCGTGGCACAGAAGCACGAGAACGTCCTCGACGACCCCGCTCCGCTGGCCATCCTCGAGGGGATGGGTGAAGTCGGTCTGAACTTCGTGCTGCGAGCCTATTTGCCCAACCTGGAGATCCGCCTGCAGACCCTCCACGATCTGCATGCGGGCGTGCACCGGCAATTGCATGCGGCGGGTATCGAAATCGCGCTTCCCCGACGGGAGCTCCATATGCGTACGCCGGTCACGATCGCGGAATCTGGACGGGCGAGCGGCGGCAATGGTCGCCATCACATGACGACCCGCGAACGGGTCGATGCTTCCGGCGGATGATCC
>JAHBXU010000521.1 GCA_019636315.1 Planctomycetaceae bacterium
TTCCTGGATCTCCGGGGAATCCACAGCCGTATCGCGGAAGTCCGGCGGATCGCGCAGCCACCCAAACCCATGCTGGGAAGGCATCATGGGTGACTCCTGGCCAGACGTCGTGAGCCGTGGAACATCTGCTGGCCCGCAGCCGGGATCCTTGAGTGACAGAAATGCGATAAGGGACTGCCGAGGACGCTCACCCTCGTTGCCCCTGGAGAAGGGACGCACTGGCGAGGGCTTAAACGGCCTCGATTTCGACGCATCCTGCAGGCAACACAGGGAATCCTGCTCCCATGAGCGCATCGGGGGGCTGTATGGTCAGCGTCGCGCGAACGGGATCACGCGTTCAGCGCACATCCGAGGTGGGCAGACAGGTCGTTGGCCAGCGGCTGGCCAGCCCCGGACCAGGAGAGTGCCGACGAATCGGTCAACTCCCAAAACACCCCTTCTCCTGTCCCGTCTCCGAGGAAGCGAATCAGGTTCTGCTTCTGATTGCGGTTCAGGCTCTTGATGGTGTCGTGCAGTCGACGCTTGCTGTCGGCCGGCGACGTGGGGGCCAGGGGATCGTCGATTCGCGCCGGCCAGTTCTCTTCCTGAAATGCCGCCAGAATCGTCTCCTGGTTGGGCGAGGGAACCTTGAACTCTTTCACCAGTTGATCCCGAACAAAGAACTGGTGTCGCTCGCCATCCCAGCGCGGCTTCAAATCCTGACCGACGCCCGCCCCGAACGTTCCGCCCTCGCTCTTCTCCAGTGCATTGTCCAGAAGCTGCGAGGCAAGATGTAACCCCATCTCCGTTAGCTGGAAGCAGGAGTCGTTGTAAAAGCTCAGCGATTCAGTCGCAGAAAACTGGCGACGCTCAATGTCATCAGTAGGAATCTCGCGGGCGTGTTCCAGAAATCCTTTACACAGCAGCCACCGAAATTCGCCATTGGTCATGCCGACGGCCTGCAGTTCACCGATCTCGACCGCAAAATCCCAAGGATCTCGCACGAGATCCAATGCGTAATGATAGGCCCGGTGCAGCAACCCCAGTCCCGTCGTCGAAAGATTGGTGAAGACGAGCTGAACACTCGGTTCTCGTTCGCAGATGATGTCGACCATGGAAGCCCGTTCCTTGCGTCTATGGGACAGCCCGCGACTTTGGGCCGGCCGATCGTCTTACGTTCGTCGGCGTTCAATGTAACCTTCGCCTGCCGCTCCCAAAGGGGCAGCGTGGGGGAGGTTGGGGGCAATTTCCGGAGCCTTCCGAGAACCCGTCTCGTCCGCATGAAGGCCGGGAAGGTGCGTGTTGAAGTGATGCGCCTACCAGGATCTCCCAGTCCACCGCTTTCTCCACAAAGTGCACGATCGAGGATCTCTTCCGTCGCATTTCTATCTGACTTCGTGTCATCCCCTGCCGAAGACGCCGCCGCCATTCGACGGCGATTGACCTCTTCAATTTCAATCACACTCCCTCGACTCTGGAGGCGTCGCCTTCGCCGTTCGACGGCAAAGCCGTCGGCTTGGGTTCTCGTCCATTGTGGTTCACTTCTCGTCCGAGGCGCGCCGGCAAATCGTACGAACCATCGAGGTCGGACGGAGGTGCCGAAATTCGTTCCTGCTCCCCGCGCACACTTCGCATCGCGCGGCTCGTTGACTTCGATTTCCGCCAGTTGTATCGTGGCCCTTCCGCGTCTTTCTCTGATTAACGTACGAGGAATCGGCCATGTCTCTTTCGAGGCGATTGCGTCCGCACGTTCACGTCGTCTTTGCCGGGCTGACCTTAGTGACCCTCCTGACCGGTTGCCCGGGCGAGGTGCCTGCTCCCGGAGGCGCGGTCAGCAAATCGGGGGACGGCGGCAAGTGGACTGCTGCGGACCCGGGGCCGATCATTCACGTCCGCGAAGACGGTGGCAAGCCGACCGTGGCCTATGTGACCAACGGCATTGCGTCATTCTGGGTGATCGCCGAAGCCGGCGCCCGTGCGGCGGGTGAGCAGTTTGGCGCGGACGTTGAGATTCGCATGCCTCCCGATGGCGTGGCCGATCAGAAGCGGATGCTGGAAGAGTTGGTCACGCGAGATGTGGACGGCATCGCCGTCAGCCCGATCGACCCCGAGAACCAGACGGACCTGCTCAACACGTGCGCCGAACAGACCAATCTGATCACACACGATTCCGACGCGCCCAAGTCAAATCGCATCTGCTACATCGGCATGAGCAATTATGACGCCGGACGTATGTGTGGCGAACTCGTGAGGGACGCCATGCCTGAAGGAGGGGAGTTGATGATTTTCGTCGGTCGGATCGAACAGGACAACGCACGCTTGAGGCGGCAGGGACTGATTGACGAACTGCTCAAGCGATCACACGATCCGAGCCGCTACGACGACCCCGGAAAGGTCATCGAAGGCGAAGGATTCACTATCTTGGGGACGCGGACCGACGGATTCGACTTCGGCAAGGCGAAGTCGCTCGCCGAAGATGCCCTCACGGCGCATCCCAACCTTCGCTGCCTGGTCGGGCTGTTCGCATACAACCCGCCCAACATCCTTGAAGCCGTCCGCGGCGCCGGCAAGCTGGGGAAAGTCCAGGTCGTTGGTTTCGACGAGGCCGATGAGACCCTGCAGGCCATCACCGACGGACATTGTTTCGGTACGGTCGTCCAGGATCCGTATCGTTATGGGTTCGAGTCGGTCCGCGTGCTGGCCGCACTCTCGCGGGGGGATGATTCGGTCCTCCCGGAAGGCGGGTTCCTCGACATCCCCGCGCAGAAGATTACGAAGGAGAACGTCGCCGCATTCCGGGCGAACCTGAAGTCGCTCGTTGGTGAATAACGAACGGATCACGCCTCACACGAACTGCCAGCGGCGCCGTCTTCGTTCATGACCAGCTCGTCCGCCTCCGTCCTCCTCGAAACCCGTCTCATCGGCAAACAGTTTCCCGGTGTCCGGGCTCTTTGCGGCGTCAATCTCACGCTGCGTCAGGGGGAAGTGCTCGCACTCCTCGGTGAGAACGGCGCAGGCAAGAGCACGTTGATGAAAATTCTCGCCGGTGTGCAAATGCCGGACGAAGGCGAAATCCGCATTGACGGCCAGCCGGTGACAATCGATTCCGTGCAAACCGCGCTGCGGCACGGCATCGCGCTCATTCACCAGGAACTCAATCTCTGCGGAAACCTCGACCTGGGAGCCAACATCTTTCTGGGCCGCGAGCCGCGGCAGTTCGGACTGATCGACAAGCCGCGAATTCGCGACGAGTCGCAGCGGGTCCTCGCACTGGTGGGTCTCGATGTGTCGCCGGACGTACTGGCCGGGACTTTGTCCATCGGCCGTCAGCAACTGGTCGAGATCGCCAAGGCTCTCGCCGTCGACGCCCGCGTGCTCATCATGGATGAGCCGACGTCCAGTCTGTCGCAGGGAGAAGCAGAGCGGCTGTTCGCCGTCATTCGCGACCTTCGCGCCCGCGGCGTCAGCATCATCTACATTTCACACCGTCTGGGCGAAGTCAAACAGCTGGCCGACCGGGTCTGCGTGCTTCGCGATGGACAGAATGCAGGGGAGCTGACCCGCGATCAAATCACTCACGACGCGATGGTGCGGCTCATGGTGGGGCGAGATGTGTCGCAGTTTTACGCCCGACGGCCGCATGCTGTCCGCGATCGCCTGCTGGAGGTCGACCGTTTGCGGACGCCCGCACACCCGCACAACGAACTGTCGTTCCACGTCTCCGCCGGGGAGATTGTGGGCGTCGCCGGCCTCGTGGGGGCCGGACGCACCGAGATGCTACGGAGTCTGTTCGGCATCGATCGCGCCGCTGGCGGAGCGGTGCGCATCGCGGGACGCCCCGTTGAACTCCAGCATTGCCGCGCTGCCATCGCTGCCGGAATGGCGCTCGTTCCGGAGGACCGAAAAGGAGAAGGACTTGTTGTGCCGATGTCCATCCGGGCCAATATCGGTCTCGCGGGTCTACGCCGCAATCGCCACTGGGGCCTGTTTCGCA
>JAHBXU010000522.1 GCA_019636315.1 Planctomycetaceae bacterium
GACCTGCTCGCCGCCGATGAGATCGTGTGCAGTCCGCTGCCGACAGGCCGGGGAAGAATTCATATCGATCATGGTGTGTGCACGGTCCCCGCACCGGGCACGGCGGAGCTGCTCAAAGGCATGCCTCTGGCCGACGTCCCGATCGACGCCGAGCTCACCACACCCACCGGCGCAGCCCTCGTCAAGGTTCTCGCCGATCGTTTCGGATCACTCCCGGCAATGACCATTGAACAGATTGGTTATGGCGCGGGGACGATGGACTTTCCGAGCCGCGCCAACCTGTTGCGCTTGTTTGTGGGAACATCCACGGCGCCGGCCGATCGGGACGTCATCACGCTGCTCGAGACGAATCTCGACGACGTCTCGCCCGAATTGATCGGACATGCGAAGCGCAAACTTCTCGAAGCCGGCGCACTCGATGTCTACACAACGCCCGTGCAGATGAAGAAGGACCGCCCCGGAGTGATCGTGAGCGTCATCGCGCGACCTGCCGATGCGGACCGCCTGGAAGCACTGCTGTTTGCCGAAACCGGAACGTTCGGCGTCCAAAGGCAGCAGATCGAGCGAACCCTCCGCACTCGTCAGCCGCACTCGGTCGAAACCCCTTGGGGACCAGTGGCCGGCAAGCTCGGCTGGCGCGGGGCAGGGGATGGCATCTTCTCACCGGAGTTTGAGGACTGCGCTCGAGTGGCCGAACAGCATGGCCAACCACTGCGCGAGGTATACCGCGCCGCTGTCGCCGCGTTCACGTTCTCCGAGGCGCCGGTCGCAACTGGGGTCATGCAGGCTCAGAAAGGCCATCATTCCGTTCCGCACGACCACGACCACGACCACGACCACGACCACGACCACGATCACGATCACGGGTAAGCAACCGTTCTGGTTCAAGGACAGGAGGTCCTCGAATGTTCGTCGCTTCTCTCTGTCTGATGGGCGTTGCGGTGGCGATCAGCGCGATCGCACTAGGGATTGCGATCTATCACGACCTCGGCAACGCCCGTCGCCTGCATCAGTCACGGGAGAACGCTGAGGCCGATCGCCGCAACGTTGCTCATTACGACATTCGTCTTTGGGACGCTCCATCCACATCGTTGCCGTTCCGTCCCCTGGATCCGCGGTTGGACTCGATGCGAATTCCAGACATCATCACGGGGAAGGAGTCGGCCGCCGCAGGTCGACATGCCGTCCCGGAAAGGCGCCGGGCCGCCTGAGCCGCATCGCACTCCTCGCACAAGGGTCGTGACAAACGATGAAGAATCGCGTGGAACAGCCCGGCGATGCGACCAACCGGCGGCGTTCTCGGCAACAACCGACGCATCGCCACAATCGGCAGAGCCTGCACGCCGCGGCAGTCTGGTGCCGGATTCCTTCCCACACCGAGAATTTCCCCAGGACGTAAACTTCCCAAGTGGTATGTCAGCCTACAATTCCCTGGCGATGCTTCGATTCGATCCGGTGACTTCCATGACGACGATTCTGGTGCTCGAACCGCGCGACGACGTGCGGGCGATGACGACCTCGTTGATTTCCTCCCGCAGCAGTTGGATGGCCCTGCCGGCGCGAACTGCGGCCGAGGTCCGATCGCTGACCGCCGCCGGGCGGGTGGATCTGATCGTTGCCGATCTCGGGGCGATGGGCGACGGCTGTGCGGAGATGATTCAGGAAACGGCGCCCGTTCCGGTGATCGTCACCGCGGAACGGGAGGGATCGGAACGCCTGATCGATGCACTCGAAGCAGGTGCCGTCAACTACATTCCCGGACACCTCCGGCAGGCGCGTCTGCTGCAGGCGGTCAAGCGAGCCCTTTTGTCGGCCCTGGCGACTTCCAAGCGGGCGAAACTGCTGGGTTGGATGCAGGATTGCCACTCCCGGTTCTCAATTCCGACGGACGTTTCCATGCTGCCAGCGGCGGCCGATCGTCTGCAGGCCAGTCTGGAATTGTTCGGACTGTGCGACGAGATCCAGACGACCTATGTTCGGATTGCCATTGATGAGGCGCTGGCAAACGCCTTCTATCACGGCAATCTGGGCGTCAGTTCGGAGCTGAAGGATACGCATCATGGCGACTTCGAACGGCTCGTGCAGGAGCGCCTCCGCGAGCAACCTTACCGCGATCGCCGCATCGAGATCGAAGAACATTTGAATCGCGACGAAGCCCGATTCGTCATCCGTGACGAAGGCGATGGCTTCGATGTCCTCGACGTACACAATCCGACGAATCCGAATCGCCTCCTGCTCAACAGCGGCCGCGGCATTTTGATCATGCGGCACTTCCTGGATGAAGTGATCTACTCGAATCGTGGGCGAGAAGTCACGCTCATCAAACGATGCGACGCTCGTGCGGCTGCCCCATCGCACCCCGATCGTGCGATGGACGTTCGCGAATGCGCTTCTTGCGCATGAAGTGAGACGACCAGACCGCACACTTGACGTCCCCAATTGTCTGCCCGCTCACGTGACGGCCACGACGAGCCGAAACCCGCCGTGCGGTGTCTGCAATTGCGGCGGCGTACGCCAGCGCTGCGTCGCCCGGAGCGCCGGCGCCTGATACGTCCAACAGCCGCCGCGCATGATTCGCTGCGTCCCCTGGGACGGACCTGTTGGATCGACGAGGACGTCTGACGCATCCGCGGGATACGGTGCAAACCAGTCGCTGCACCATTCAAGAACGTTTCCGGCCATGTCCAGAATGCCATAGGGGCTGATGTCGCCGGCCGTCGTGCCGACCGGGGCCGCCTTGCCGCCGCGACCAAAGATCAAACCATAGACCGCACGCGGCACTTCCGGCTCTTCGTCCCCCCACGGATAGATGCGTCCATCCTCGCCCCGCGCGGCAAACTCCCACTCGGCCTCGGTCGGCAGCCGCCCCCCCGCCCAGCGGCAATAGGCATCCGCTTCCTCCCAACTGACGCCAATCGCCGGCTGATCATCGTCATTATAAAGGGCCTTGCTCGCATGTTCCGAAAGGGAGCGACCCGTTGCTTCTCGAAAGATCCGATATTGAGCGTTGGTCACTTCAGTCCGTCCCATCCAGAACGCCGAAACCCGCACCCGATGCGGCGGCCGCTCAATGTGGAACGCATCGCTCCCCATGATGAACTCTCCCCCCGGAACAAGAACCAGCAGCGTCCCGTCCCGTTCGTTGGTGCGCGTCGTGAGATCGGGGTGATTCGACATCGAGTGGCTTTCCAAAGGTCGCGGCTCTCATTCGGAAAGGACCGCAAATTGCAGCGGGAGTGGTGGGTCTACTCTCTATGTGATTTGGTCGTCGCCCCAAAGAGCACGCGATTCCCGGAGATATTCCTCGTGGGACTCCGTCCTCAGGTTCTCGACAGAGGGAATGAAGTAGAACCACGGGAGTGCGTCACTCTCCAGGGCCGGCTCACACGGCTCGTACCAATCACGATCACCGGCCACTGGATCGAGACGTGTACACACTCCAAATGTGCAAGCACACCCTCCCAAAGGAAACTTCACCCAACTCTGATGCGATTTGAAAGCCTCTGCGATGGAATCGTATCGCCTTCCCGACATGTCGGCGCTTCCTCCCGGCGGTATCCACATAAAGCAGTATCGTCCGGGGCAGAAATCAGCAGGCGGCTTTGTATACTTGTCCCAGGGCATCTCGCGGTTTCTCAGCCGAATGTCGAAGGTGTCATCGTTATCAAACTATGGCCGATCGGTCAGGGAAGTCTCGTGTGATGTCCGGCTCTCCATCGGCAATTTGGCAGCGCCGCTTGCAACGCCGGTACGACTTGCGTCGAACCGTGATCTCACCGAAACTTCAGTATTGCCGGACGGCGAGTGATTGCGCGCCGACGGACTCTGTCAGCTATCTTCACAGCGCGTCTGACGACGTTGGTTCATCACGAGGATTGCTCGAAGATCAAACCATCTTCACAGGATTCATAGTATCACGGGAGGTTCGTTCCATCACGGCTGCGGTTCTAACTTCAACAGACCGACGCGAGA
>JAHBXU010000523.1 GCA_019636315.1 Planctomycetaceae bacterium
TCCGGGATTCGGTCCGGGGCCAAGCTTCTCAAATGGACCCGGCTTCAATCGAGGGCCGGGATTCTCGGCCAATCCGGGTTTCCACGGCGGACACAACCATCGATCGGGGTTTGGCAACGTCCCGCCGGCGATATGGCACGACACGTCCCATTATGACTGGATTCCCGGTCAATGGGTGAGGCACGGTCATCACGTCCATTGGGTTCCGGGGCGATGGGTGCCGCATCAGACGGGCCACATCGACACGCTGCACGGTAACCACGTGCATCATCACGCCCATTGACCGATCCGAGAGGCACGTCATTGGCGACACACTGGCCCTTGGCTGGCGCGACTGAGATTTGCCCTCACCGCGCCGGTCGGGGGCCTTTTTGTTTGTCCTGTCGGCAATCAGCAGGCGGCCGCCAGGCACGAAAGCGCCGGCCTTGACGTTCGGGGCGTTGTGCGGCAACCTGAGATCCTTCGAGGGGCGCCCCTCGGCCTGGCCGGGATGGTCGTGTGACCCTCGTCTGCCGCCCAGGAAGCGAGCCCCCACGTTCTGACGGCCGTTGGCTCACATGTACGATCACTTGACGCTGGTTGCCGGCCGCGCCCACCCTCAGTTGGCGACGGACATCGCAAAATTTCTCAATATCCCGTTGGCGGCGATCGAGGTCGTCAACTTTCCCGATGGCGAGATCAGCGTCAAGCTGAACCAGAACATTCGCGGGCGGGATGTCTTCCTGATTCAGCCGACCGGTCCCCCAGTCAACGACAACCTGGTCGAACTGCTGATTCTCATCGACACGTGCAAACGCGCCAGCGCGGAGCGGGTCACCGCCGTCCTGCCCTATTTCGGCTACGCGCGTCAAGACCGCAAGGACGCCGGTCGCGTGCCCATTACCGCCAAACTGGTCGCCAACCTGATTACCAAAGCCGGAGCGGACCGTGTCCTGGCGATGGATCTGCATGCCGCGCAAATTCAGGGCTTCTTCGACATCCCGGTCGATCATCTCGTCGCCTCTCCGATTCTGGACGAGTATTTTGCCTCGTTGAACATTCCTCCGGAGGATCTTGTCATCGTTTCCCCGGACGAGGGGAGCATTAAACGCGTGCTGCAGCACGTCGAGCATCTGGGCGGTTCGCTGGTGATCGTCGATAAACGCCGGTCCAGCGCCTTGCACACGCGGCAAGCGAACCTGATCGGCGGACCGATCGAAGGCAAGACGGCGCTCATCTTCGACGACATGATCAGCACCGGCGGATCGATCGTCGGTTCGGTGAACGTCGCTCTGGCGCATGGAGCGAAGAAGATCTACGTCGGGGCTTCTCACGGGATCTTCTGCGGGCCAACATTGTCCCGACTACGCGAAGCTCCAGTCGAAGAAATCGTCATCACCGATTCCCTCCCCCTCCGAGCCGAGACGCAATTCCACAACCTCCGCGTCGTGAGCGTGGCCACCCTCCTGGGCGAAGCCATCCGCCGCATCCACCGCAACGAATCGGTGAGTTACCTGTTTGATTGAGGCGTTGGCAACTCCCCCTGAGCCTTGATTGCGCGGCTGCGAAGGGGCCTCAGGCGAATGCTGTCTGCAGAGCAGTACCCATCTGGTCGAGCAGACTGACGGCCATCATTCGGGATCGAACATCCGATACCGAAATGTGATCGTCGGCGGATCGCCGCTGGCTTCGAGCAACTGCAGCATTCCGCAGCGGCCATCTTTGGTCTGGAAGGCAAATGTCTCCAGTCTCTTGGGGTCGGGCCGACCATTACGGCGCGGCGTCATCGATGCGCGCCAGAGCAGCGGCGGCATTGAACGGCCGATGATCTCTCGAATATCGTCGAGACTGAAGAGCAAAAACGCATCAGGAGAGACGATGGCGGCTTTCATATCGAGGCCTTTCAGTCCAATCCCGATCTCGCCGCCATTCAGATCGTCGACAGACCGCTGACAGGATGAGATTGCAATCCCTTTATCCCTGCACCATTCGGAAATTGTTGCTTCGCCGTAGAATGGGGACGATGGACTCATCGCAGCAGGAATGGCGTTGTCGGGCGGCGACTGCACGCGTCCCGTGTTGAGGTCGAGAAGGAATTCGTTGCCCTTCCCGGGAAGCGATAACGTGATCGTACGAAACGTCAGGACGCTTCTGGTCACAGGTCGCTGGCGGCTGTCCGGAGCCGGCACGGCAGCGACTGGTTGAGGCACGCCATCTCTGACCCAGAGGCGGTAACGAAACTGCTGCGACGGCGGCGACTCGGTGTGAGAGAGGACCTGCAGGATTCCCTTACTGCCCTCCGCTGTCGTGAACAGAAACGTGGCGACCCGATCCTGGTTCAGTCCCTCCTCGTCGTCGTCAAAGAGGTAAAAGCCTTCCACCTCGCGTCCCAGTTCCAACGAGTGAACGGAAGCGACTTCATCGTCGATCGTATCCCAGCGGTAATTCTCGATGCGCCAGAGATGCAAGTCGCAACCACCAAACAGCCCCTGGTAGTGGACGTCGACTCCCCTTGTCCGATACC
Organism: Planctomycetaceae bacterium; assembly: GCA_019636315.1. GTDB lineage: Bacteria > Planctomycetota > Planctomycetia > Planctomycetales > Planctomycetaceae > JAHBXU01. Next base: position 2,504 of record JAHBXU010000523.1, read on the forward strand.
AATTGAATCGACCAGTCGCTTGCGGATCATTCTCTCGCTCGATTCCTTCGAGGCACTCGTAGAGGAATCCGGTGTCCAGGTCCATGTTTGACTTGGCATCCCAGCAATCGCCTGAAGGGAGGTCGACGTCGATGACCGGCCCGAGCCGTACGTCGGCGCCGGTCGGAAAGAGCGGTCCGAACCGAGCCACTCCGGCGGCTTCCACCAGGTCGACATCCCGCACCGGAACCGCGACCGAGTCGAGTTCGTCTTGCGTGACAAACTCCTGCCAGTGGTCGGCCCACCAGTCTTTCCAGTGGGCTTGTCGCTCTGAGAACTGGCTGCGCTGCCAAGCCTGATGGCGATCATCTCCCTTGAGTGTGATATGTCGCAGTGGATCCTCGTTACCGGCGGGCGGTTCGCGGTGACCGATAATTCGTTGGATGGCGTCAAGCACCTCATTTACAGGTCGCCCATAGGCGAAGTATTCACGGTCTGACTCCCTTCGATCGTGCTGCAGCATGAACGCCAGAAGCTCCGGATCTTGAACGGAAACACCACAGTCTGAGCTGGGAGGTCGGAGCGTCTTCGGAACGGCCCTGATGAGACCGGGTGCCGCACGAGGGTCATCAATGGCGCGCAGCGTAAAGGCGATTCCACGCAGCGTCTCATCACGATCTGTTGCGTCCAGTTCGGCGATCAATTCGGGGACCGCAGGCTTTCCGATCGTAACCAGTTCGCGGATGGCTGCTGCCCACTCGTCTGTGCGGGCAAATATGCGATGCTGCCGCAGGATGTAGATCAGCTCGCGAACTCGCTGTGTTTCTTCCTCCGTGGCGGGACGCGAGACAGATTTGTCGGCGCAAATACCATCGGTGGCTGCGATCGCGAAGACTGCAAATACGACGGACCACGCGAACAGCGAGAAACTGCGGGTAAGCATCGGCGAATCCTCATCCCAGAGCGACCAGTGTGATGGGAGCCACGACTGTTTGTCATTTGCGAATGCGCACGTTGGCCAGTGAGTTGGCCAGGAATTGGGAGCCGATGATGCCGAAGAGGAACAGGGAGTCGGCGGATTGGCCGAGCTGGGTGGTTGCGACTTCGTTCCCGACGATTCTCGCTTGAGTCAGGCTGATGAGCGCCGCGACGCCGAGCGCGAGGGTGCAGCCGGCCATGACCCAGCGGGGCCAGCCTTGCGGACAAGCGAAGATCGCGGCACTCGGCAGCATAAGCAGCCCCGTGTAGAGCGCGGCAATGAGCAGGATGGGATTGCCAATGGCGAACGCCCCGATTAACAGTCCCAATGCGGCGAGCACCTCCAGTCCAAACAGATTGGCCGCCCAGGTTTGCTCGCGCGAGAGCGCCAGCCGGCCGAAGCGGCTCATCCGCAGGAGCAAGTTGAACAGCGGTCCGGCCAGCCACGTGAGCAGGGCGAAGGCCACGTAGGCGACAATCAGCGGCAGCAGCCAGACGCGCCATGTGGG
>JAHBXU010000524.1 GCA_019636315.1 Planctomycetaceae bacterium
CCCATCCAGGCTCCGGAGGAACTGACGGCGAAGTATGAACGAAAGCTCGCCGCCGACTCCTCCCAGAAGAACGCGACCTATGCTGCAATGGTGGAAAGCGTCGATACGGGCATCGGCCGCCTGATGGAAACACTCGACCGGCTTCAACTGGCCGATCGGACGATCGTGATCTTCTTCTCGGATAACGGCGGTCTCGCAGACGTGACGAACAACGCCCCGTTGCGTGCGGGGAAACAGTATCTCTACGAGGGGGGCATCCGCGTTCCGCTGATCGTCAAATGGCCCGGCGTCGTCCAACCTGGAACAACCTGCGATGTGCCCGTGATCAGCCACGATCTGTTTCCAACGATCGTTGAAATGGCCGGCCGCGATGTCGAATCGCTCGAGGACCTCGACGGGGTCAGCCTCCGACCACTGCTTGCCGGCGATGCAGCATTACCGGAGCGGTCACTCTACTGGTACTACCCTCACTACGGCCGTCGGCCGGGCGCCGCCGTGCGGGAAGGCGACCTCAAGCTGATCGAATGGTACGATCCGCCGGGGGTTGAGCTGTACAACGTGGCTCGCGACATCTCGGAGACCAGCGATCTCGCGGCACAACAGCCGGAACAGGTCGAGCGGCTACAGGGCAAGCTTGCCGACTGGCTCACGGATGTCCGTGCAACGCGGCACACGGCAAACCCGAATTTTCGCCCCCGGGCTGAGCCGGCCTCACCGTCGCGGTGACCTGGAGGGAGAGCGGTTTGAAGAACTCGCTGCAAACCAGTATCGTTCCGGCGATACGTATCTCGCCGGAATTCGCTCATGTTGCAGCGGCACCTCCTGTTCTGGTTCGTTCTCTCATCCGGGCTCGCCTGGATCTGGCCACAGCTGATGGGGGCGTTCGGGTTCGATGGGAACGAACCCCATCTCGCTTCAGAGGCTGCGGCATTTGATCCGTTCCTGATCCAGGACGGGGAAACCGGCAAGCAGGTGCCGCGGTTTTCCATCGGCTTACTCGTGGCGACAGCCATGTTCTGCATCGGTGCGCTTCTGCCGCGCGATGAGGTGAATCAGGTGTTGCGTCGGTGGCCCGTCGTTCTGGGCGGGACGCTGGTGCAGTATACGGCAATGCCGCTGCTGTCCCTGACCTTTGCTCTCCTGTTTCAGTTACCGCGCGAGTTGTTCATTGGCGTCGTCCTTGTTGGCTGCGTGCCGGGGGCGATGGCGTCGAATGTATTGACGCTGGCGGCCCGGGGAAATGTGAGCTACTCGGTGAGTCTCACGACGCTGGCGACATTGGTTTCACCCCTCGTCGTCCCGGTGGCGATGCGGCTCGCGTTGCAGACTCAAGCATCGATCGACGCGGCCGGTGTGAGTCTGCAGTTGCTCCGCGAGGTCGTGGCGCCGGTGATCGCGGGTTACCTGCTCTGCCGACAATCGCCCCGGCTGGCGGCCTCCTTACCGCGGATGGCCGGTCCAATCGCCAACCTGACCATCCTGTGGATCATCGCAACCGTTGTTGCGGCCAACCGCGATCGAATGCAACACACCCCGCTGTCGGTGCTGGCGGCCCTGCTGGCGCTCAACGCGTTCGGCTATCTTGCTGGTCACTTCGGCGGCGTCCTTTTGCGATTGCCGGAAGGAATGCGGCGGGCGCTCACCCTCGAAGTCGGCATGCAGAACGCCGGCGTCGGCACGGCCTTGGCCCTCAAATGGTTTTCCGACACCCCCTCTGCCGCAATACCGACCGCGGTCTATACATTTGGCTGCATGCTGACCGGGACGATCCTGGCCCGTTGGTTCGCATCGCAATCGGACATCGGACCACGCGATTCCGCCGCCGGAGAAAGGGCTGACGTCGACACTCCGGCACGACGATTGACCGAGCCGCCGAAGTGATACGAGGCACGCTCGGCGTTGCCTCGTGGCTCAACAAGACCTCACACCACTCATCTCAGCGTGTCATTATTCTCCGGCCGGCCTTCGATGTAGAACCAGTTGTGAATCGGCGTCAGAATCTCCTGGACGTCCTTCAGCAACTGTTTGTCGAGCGGCTCGTCAATCCATGCTGACCATTGACGGACACGGTCGGGACTGGCGCTCCCCGCGATGCAGGTGGTCATATCCGGATTGGCAACGGCGAACTGCAGCGCCAGTTGGGCGATGTCGACACCCTGTTGTGCGCAGAGTGCGGCGGCGCGGCGACAGATGTCGCGGACCTCGGGCGTGGCCTTATGCCAGGATGGGAGCGGAGCGCTGGTGAGCAGCCGCGCACTGAACGGAGCCGCATTCATGATGCCCACGCCCCTTTCTTTCAAATAGGGCGCGAGGTCGCCAAACATTGTGTTCTGTAAAGTGTAGTGGTTGTAGCTCAACACGACGTCGAGGTCCGTCTGGCCGAGAATGAAGCGAAAGATGTTCATTGGATATCCGCTGATGCCGATGTACCGAACCTTTCCCTGCTCCTGCTGTTTGCGGAGTGCGGGGAGTGTCTCGTCGACGATCTGCTGCATCTCGACGAACTCGATATCGTGGCACAGCATGATCTCGATATGCTCGACGCCCAGACGTTCGAGTGAGACGTCGACGGATTCGGCCACGCGGCGGGCGGAAAAATCGAAATGCGACTTGCTGTACCGGCCAAGTTTTGTCGAGAGGATGTACGAATCCCGCGGGACGTCGCGCAGGGCGACGCCGAGCAGCACTTCACTCATCCCACGGCCATAGAAGGGGGACGTGTCGATGTAGTTCATGCCGCAATCGAGCGCGGCATGGACCGCCTGCAGGGCCTCGCCGATGTCGACCGGTCGAAATTCCTGTCCCAGTGACGATGCGCCAAATGAAAGTATGGGAAGCTCAAGCTCCGTACCGAGTAGCCGTCGATGTTGCATGGCAGAGATCCATCGTCCGCATGGATGTCGATCACAAACCGCCCCGGCGGATACCGGCACGATGATGTGACTCGCAATACACCACACGCCTCCAGACTGTCAACTTGAGGCGAGAATGGAGAACCGGATTCATCTCATCACGTCATGACTTTGTGGGTGCCATGTTCTTTCGTCGCAAGGCGGGTGAGCATGAGCAGGGAGCGTCCATCTCGACATGGCGAACTGGCTGACGCCGTGACACTCAGGCGCGCGCAACGATTCCACCGACCCACCACTCGCGATTGGACCTGACTGACGTCCAATCAGTATCCGTACGGTGTCTGGGGCGGCTCGACGTCGGCATCCGGCGCGGGAGCAACGTCCGTGGCTGGCAGGTCCGGGGGACCAGCCGGATCTTCCTGCGGAACCTCCGCCGCTTCGGGGGGGCCGTTGCCGGCGGTCGACTGGGATGGCGGCTGCAGGGATTGCACATAGTTGACCACGCTGTGCACGAACTGCTGATCCTCAATCGAAATGGCGTCCCAAGGCAATGTGTAATAGCGGATGCGGCCTTTATTGACGTACGCATAGTCGATCAACTGTTCGAGGTGATCCAGATACGCTCGATCGTCCGTGGAGAAGGCGTCACGCGGGTAGTCCACATAGTTCAGCGGCACGTCGGGCAGTTTGACCTCGCCGATCCGGACCAGGATGGGAGTTCCCGGCTTCTGATAGAAGGCCCAGAACGTTCCCGAGAAGGCGGGATAATCGGCGCTGGTGCTTGTCCCCGCGAGCGTCCATTGACGGGGCATGAGAGCCACTCGCACGTCCCCCGCGGGCGTCACGGCGATGAAGCGTGCGGTCAGCAGCGGCTGGCCGTCCGCTTTGGTCCAGTCCCGCAAGAGCGATTCCGGTGGAATTGGCTGCACCGCAACCGGGGCCGCGCCTTCAGCCGGTTGATCAACCGGAGCCGTCGCGATTGCCGGAACGGGGCTCGTCTCCGCCGTCGGCGTCGGAGTTCCGGTCGCGGGGGGCGTCGTGACGGCCGTGGTTCCGGAGCTGGAAATGGGGTTTGTGGGGCTTGCAGGGGAATTGTTCTGCGCACGTGCGGCGAGAG
>JAHBXU010000525.1 GCA_019636315.1 Planctomycetaceae bacterium
GGTCGATGCCGTCGGCGCTGGAGACGCCTTGTCGGCCGCGCTCATTGCAGCGCTCCTCTGGGGCTGGCCGCTCGCAGTGGCGGGCGCCTTTGCGAATGACGTGGGCGGTCTCGTTGCCTCGCGTCGCGGAGCCATGCCGCCGCTCAGGGAAGAACTCGCCGCACTCCGTGCACGCCATGCGGTTTGATGACCAAGGGCGGTTTCCTGACCGTCATCCGGTTCCGGCGATTCCGAACAACGCGTGCGATCCATTGCCCCGTGGTTTGCAACTTCGCATAATGCGGGAGAAATCCCGGTGACCGCCTGCGATTCGGCTCCGGCGTCCTCTTGTAGTGAACTCATTGCCTCGGAAGGAATGACAGATGCCGATTTACACCGACAACGCCGAATCCATTGGCCGGACGCCGCTCGTGCGGATCAATCGGCTGGCGAAAGACTACGACGTCACGCTGCTGGCGAAGATTGAAGGTCGTAATCCCGCTTATAGCGTCAAGTGCCGGATTGGTGCGGCGATGATCTGGGAAGCGGAGAAATCCGGCCAACTGAAACCGGGGATGACTGTCGTCGAACCGACCAGCGGCAACACGGGCATCGCGCTCGCGTTCGTGTGTGCTGCCAAGGGCTATCGGCTGGTGCTGACGATGCCCGAGTCGATGTCGATCGAACGTCGGGTGATGCTCAAGTCGTTCGGCGCCGAGCTGATCCTGACTCCTGCGGCAGAAGGCATGGGCGGCGCCATCAGCAAAGCCACGGAATTGTCGGCACAGCCCGAGTACTACATGCCGCAGCAGTTCAATAATCCGGCAAATCCGGCGATCCACCGCAAGACGACCGGACCAGAAATCTGGAACGACACCGACGGCAAGGTCGATATTTTCGTGGCCGGTGTGGGCACCGGCGGCACGATCACCGGCGTCTCGCAGTTTTGGGAACAGGACAAGGGAAAGGCGTTGCATTCGGTGGCCGTCGAACCCGCAGCCAGTCCCGTAATTTCCGGCGGCCAGAAGGGGCCGCACAAGATTCAGGGAATTGGTGCGGGATTCATTCCCAACAACCTGGACCGCGCCCTCGTTGACGAGGTGGTCCTCGTTACGGATGAGGAAGCCTTTGCGATGGCGCCTCGCATCGCCAAAGAAGAGGGCATTACCTGCGGTATCAGTTGCGGCGCTAACATGGTGGGAGCCCTGAAAATCGCCGCCAAGCCTGAGAACAAAGGCAAGACGATCGTCGTCGTCCTGCCGGACTCCGGTGAGCGATACCTGTCGACACCGCTGTTCGATTCGGTTCGCTGAAAGCGTCGTGGAACCGGCTGCCCGCCGTTGATGCAGGTCTCGCTGACAATCACCGGTCGTCACGCGACGTGTCGGAGAGGGGCGTCCTGGTCGTTCCTCGTCGATGTCTTGGTCGACCGTTCGGCGCCAGTGCCGTTTGGGCGGCAAGCGTAGCGGTCACAGTCTGCCTCAGAACCGCAAGCACCGGCGACCGATCAATCGAGGTCGGTCTTCGGTCGGCTTGACGTCAGCATCTCGATCGGCAGGAGTGTGTTGAGATTCCCGCTCCGGAATCCTTCGAGGTCGAGCGTGACAGCGCGGAACCCGAGTTCGCGAAGTCGCGACGCGATGGCTGCACGCGTCTCGGGAAGGACAAGTTGCGGCAGCAGATCGACCGGGACTTCAATCCGTGCCAGGTCGTTCGCTTCCAGACGCACGCGAAATTCCCGCAATCCGCACAACTGACGCAGGAACTGCTCGGCCGCATCCACACGGCGGACTCGCTCTTCTGTCACCTCCACACCATAGGCGATGCGGCTGGAAAGGCATGGCATGGCCGGTTTGTCCCAAATCGGCAGCCCCCATTGACGGGCCAGATTGCGGACATCCTGCTTGGAGAAGCCGGCTTCAATGAGCGGGCTGCGGACGGCATGTTCAGCCGCGGCCTGCATCCCCGGACGATAATCGCCGCGATCATCAAGATTGGCCCCGTTAACAATGACGTCGACCTCAAGTTCCGCCTGCAGGCCATCCAACCGATTGTACAGCTCGGATTTGCAGTGATAGCAGCGGTCGCCCGCATTGGCGCGGTAATGGGGATCAACGAACTCGGACGTGCGAATGATGCGGTGACGGATCCCGATCTGCTGAGCCAACTGACGGGCTTCGTCCAACTCCCCAGCGGCGAGGCTGGGACTGATTGCGGTGACGGCCACGGCCCGGTCTCCACAGGCCAATTGCGCTGCTTTCGCAACAAGTGTGCTGTCGACACCCGCGGAAAACGCAACCGCGACGCGCCCCCACTCCCGGAGAAGCTCGATCAGCCGCCGCTCCTTTTCGATCAGGAGGTCATCTGTTGGAATTGCGGAGAACAAGACGAGACGCCTTTTAAGATTGAAGTAGGTTCGAGGTCCACTCTTCACACTGAGACGGTGTCCTTTTGCCTGCGCCCGCCTTGCCGTGAACTATTGTAATGATACCAGATCCCGATGCCTGGTGAGCAACTTCGACCGGACGGGCGCGGCACTGATTCGCGCGGCACTGTGGCGCGGCCGTTCCCATAAACAAACGCGCCATCCTCATCCAGCCGATGCATCCAAGCACCTGACCCGGCGCACTTCAACCTTGATCGAGACGCGCGGCAAAGCTCAAATGCGATGCAACGATTCAGAAAAGCGTGGGATGTGGACAGAGAGTGAATCAACGTCCCTGTATCCGCCGATGAACAGAAAGTGAGTCATGCGACTGGGAATCTACGGCGGCACCTTCGATCCGGTGCACTACGGCCATTTGCTGCTGGCCGAGCAGTGCCGCGAGCAGTGTGCGCTCGACGAAGTCTGGTTCGTGCCGGCGCGTCAGCCGCCGCACAAGGAGGCCAGTACGATCTCACCCGCTGTGTCGCGCATTGAGATGCTGGAATTTGCACTGGCGGGGTATCCGGAGTTTCGCGTGAGCCGCATCGAGGTCGACCGGGACGGCCCGAGTTACACGGTCGAGACGCTGCATCAACTGCGTGCCGACGATCTGACACGCGAACTCTTCCTGTTGATCGGCGCCGATTCCCTCGTCGACCTGCCGACGTGGCGCGAGCCCGACAGGATTCTGCAATTGGCGACGGTCGTGGCAGTGAACCGCGGCGCGTTCGACGAGAAGCAACTCACAGCCGCGGCGGCCGAACTGGGGACTGACGCCGCGGAGCGAATTCGACTCGTCGCAATGCCGGGCGTCGATATTTCCGCGAGCGATCTCCGCCGCCGCGTGTCGGAGGGGCGCAGCATCCGCTTCCTGACGCCGCGGCCGGTCGCCCTGTACATCGCTGAGCATCACCTCTACGTCCACAATGACGGGTTGAAGTGACCGATCCACGGACCCCGCGGTGTTGTCATTGACATAAGCATCCTGGCTGACCGTCAGCGAACGAGAATTCGTTCACTCGAGAGACGCCAGCAGATCTCTGACCTTGGACTCGATGAGATCGCGGACTTCACGAAATGCGTCTGGAGACATGTCTCGCGGATCGGGAATCTTCCAGTCTTCCCGGCGCCGTGCCGTCACCAGCGGGCATTCGTCGCCGCACCCCATTGTGACGGCCACATCGACTTCCTGACCGTTGATGACGTCCAACCCTTTGGACGTGTGTGTGTCCAAGTCGTAGCCGACTTCCTTCATCGCCGCGACGGCCTTGGGATTGATCAGCCCGGACGGGCGAGATCCGGCGCTGAAGCACTCCACATTCTGACCGCCGTGCAGGCGTGCAAATGCTTCTGCCATCTGACTGCGGTTGGAGTTCTCGACGCACACAAACACGATTTGATTCATGAACAGACCTCCTGACTCCCGCAGCAACACCCCGGTTTCTGTATACAACGGCACACCACAACGCTCGCACCCGCCCCGATCACAGGAGCCGTGAGATAAATCCAGAGGCCGTCGAAATCAAACGATACGAAGGCAGGGGCCAGAGAACGGGCAGGA
>JAHBXU010000526.1 GCA_019636315.1 Planctomycetaceae bacterium
ACTGCGCGGTGCTCCTGAGGGACGTCGTCAAACGACGTCGGGCGAGAAAGAGGGAGCCCCAGCGCATGCTTGCGTTGAGTCAGTCGGGCATCGAACAACCTGTGATAGGCCCCCTGGGCGCGCAGAAAGGCCGCGAGCCGATCGAACAGCCCGTCAACCTCTCCCCGTGACGCCAGATCGTGCAGTTCAGAAAATTCCGCTTCAGACATCAGTAATTGTTTCTCTCACGGAAATCGCGTGGGGGGTGATTCAAGAGTCCGACCTCTCGACCTTCCGGCTGTCGGCGCAGCAGATTTCGGCGCCGCAGACCGGCCGGTCATTCGCATGTTTGATGAAACCACGGGAAATCTCCCGTCATTGAAGACCGATCCGCACTGTGAGGGAATCCGCGAACTCACGAACATCCTCCGCAGCGAGATTCGGCTGCTTTCGAGCATTAATGGCACCCACACGTGCCGCAGCCACCTCCTGCGGATGGGTCCGGTGCGGCGACAAGTCCATCGGAAGTGACCGGTTGGACTTCAATGATCCCCAGCCCGGCCGCCGCCGCCTGCAGGGCCAGCTTCGTGCAATCCGGGCCTCGTTCATTCAAGACGTACAGAATCAACTTCTGCCCGTCGAGGGTCCACTCCAGATCGATCAGCTCCAGGTCGAGGTTCCACTCAGCAATCCGATTTCGCCAATCGCGGAATGCCGTATGCGTGTCGTTGCGATTCTGCTCATCGGATCGGAGATCGTCGGCTGACGCACGGCGCACGACCGGGGACAGGGGCGAGTCGTCGTTTGGCGCTGCGTCGGCATCGCTTCCGACCCGTTCAAAGACGGGGGCAAGCGCGGGTTGTCCGACAACCTCCAGCACCGTACCCAGCAACAGCCCGCGGTGTGTGCGCACCACGACACGGTCGCCACGCCCCAATCCGCTCAGCTCTTCACCCACGAGGAATCGGGAAACCTCGGGGATCATCCCATATCGGACAAGTGCCACGGACGTCATCAGCGCTGCGCTCCGGTCAGATTGAGTCCCTTTCGCCGTCGTCTCTCTGGGGGGGCCGAACGAGCGACGATCATCCTATCGTAGTGTACGCTGCCGCGCCGCGACAATCGGCGCGTCGTCGTCTGGTCGTCAGCCGCTGGTGCGTGGGAACGTTCGGCTCCCGGGGAGCACCGTTTCCTGGCGTCCGCAGCTCTGAGGTGTCGCTGACGCCTCACACGTCGTAGTACATCGCGAATTCCCACGGATGCGGTCGTTCGTGAATGGCCTGAACTTCGTGCGTCTGCTTGAACCAGATCCACGTGTCGATCACATCCTCCGTGAAGACATCGCCGCGGAGCAGAAAATCGTGATCCTCGCGTAGTGCCTGCAGGGCGACCTCGAGGCTGCGGGGCACTTTGGCAAACTCGTCGAGTTCTTCCGGAGTCAGGTCGTAGATATCCTTATCGAGTGGCGGTCCGGGGTCCATTTTGTTTTGAATCCCGTCGATCGCTGCCATCAGAACGGCCGACATCGCGAGATACGGATTGCACGACGGATCGGGACAGCGGAATTCGAATCGCTTGCTGGCGGCGCTCGAATTGTGCACGGGAATCCGAATGGCCGCCGACCGGTTCCGGAAGCTGAACGTCAGGTTGATCGGCGCCTCGAAGCCGGGGACGAACCGCTTGTAGCTGTTTGTTGTCGGGCAGCAGAAGGCGAACAACGCCGGAGCATGCCGCAGAATGCCTCCCATCGCATGCATGCCGATGTCGCTCAATCCGCCGTAACCCGAACCGGCGAAGAGCGTCTGCCCTCCTTTCCACAGCGAAAAGTGCAGATGCAGCCCGCTGCCATTGTCGTTCCACAGCGGCTTGGGCATGAAGGTGGCCGTTTTTCCGTGCCGCGCCGCAACGTTCTTCACCACATACTTGTACCGCAACAGTCCGTCGGCCGCCTTGAGGAGCGGTGCGTAGTGCATGTCGATTTCGCACTGACCACCAGTCGCCACTTCGTGATGCTGGGCCTCGACAGCAACGCCGCAGGCCTGCAGCGTGAGCATCATCTCAGTCCGCAGATCCTGCAGCGTGTCTCCGGGCGGCGTCGGGAAGTACCCTTCCTTGCGACGGATGCGATAGCCGGCGTTCCCTCCGGTCCCCTGGGCGCTGCGACCCCGGTTCCATTCTCCTTCGACACTGTCGACGTGGTAGTAGGCCTCGTGCTCGCTTTGATCGAATCGCACGTCGTCAAAGACAAAGAACTCCCCTTCCGGACCGAAATTGGCCGTATCGGCGATTCCGGTCGATTGCATATACGCCTCCGCCTTGCGGGCAACATTGCGCGGATCCTTGGCATAGTCCTCCCGCGTGATGGGATCCTGGATGTTGCAGGTGAGGCTGAGCGTTGCCTTCATGAACGGGTCGATCATGGCCGTGTCGGCCTGCGGAACGACGAGCATGTCGCTCTCGTTGATCGCCTGCCACCCGCGCATCGACGAGGCATCGAAACCGAACCCGTCGGCAAAACTCTTTTCGGTCAATGCCTTTACGGGAACCGTAAAGTGCTTGTGCGTGCCCGGAAAATCCATAAACCGTAAGTCGACGGCCTGAATTTCCTCCTGACGACAGAGGGCGAGAACTTCTTTGGGGGTCATGGAGCGAGCGCTGAGGAGCCGAGGGGAAAATGGTGGTGACGGGTACTGCCTGTATCGTAAGCACTGTTGAGCAAAACGTGTACCGAGCGCTGTCGGGTGTCTCGTCCCAATCCGATCGCCCGGCCATCGGTCAACGTCGATTCCATACTGCGATTTCGCAGGAAACGCATGGAGCACGTCAACCGCCGCGCTTGATGGCAACGCCGTCAGCTTGAGAATTCATGCACAGACGCACCGGCCGATGTTTCGCGACGGTGCGGCGATGCAATTCGATCGCAGGGACGATAAGCTCTCGACCAAAGTCATACTCGATCACCACTGATCGGCCATCTCTGAGACAGGAGCAAACCGTGGGTCAGGAAAAACAGGCGCTCGTCGGCATTGTGATGGGCAGCAAATCGGATTGGGACACGATGCGCCATTGCCGGGACATGCTGCAGCAGTTTGGAATCGTGTCCGATTGCCGCGTGCTTTCCGCCCATCGCACACCTCACGAGGCGACCGAATTTGCGTCCACGGCCGAAGAGCGGGGCCTGGAAGTCATGGTTGCCGCGGCAGGCGGAGCCGCGCATCTCGCCGGAGTCATGGCGGCTCACACGGTAATCCCCGTCCTGGGCGTCCCCATGACGGGCTGGTCGCTCGACGGGTTGGATTCGCTGCTGTCGACGGTGCAGATGCCGCGCGGCATTCCCGTCGGCACCCTGGCGATCGGCAAGGCCGGCGCGGTGAATGCCGCACTCCTCGCCGTCAGCATTCTGGGAACCAAACGCCCCGAATTGCGCGAACAGCTCAAGGCTTACCGCCGAAAGCAGACCGAGCAGATCCTGAGTGAGACGCTCGAGTAAGTCTCACCGAATCAGCCTCACGCGCTATTCGGCGGCAATGTCGAGCAACACCTTCAGGTGCGTTGCGGTTTTCACCTCGTGTAACGCCTGGAGTGCTTGCTCCAGAGGGAACCGGGCGGAGATCAGCGGGGTCACGTGGACTTCGCGGCGCTCCAGCGCCTGGAGCGCCCGATCAAACGGGCCGCAACGTGAGCCGACGAGCGTGATTTCATCAATGACGAGCGGCGCGAGCGACGGACCCGTGTCACCGGCAACCGTGGTCTTCAGCACGATCGTTCCGCGCGGTTTCACCAGGCGGCAGGCGATCGGTAGGCCACTGGCGGACCCAGTGCAATCGACGACCAGATCGGCGTGCCGCTCCATCACCATGTCCTTGAGGAGCACCGTGGGGATGCCCAGGTCATCAAGGACCGCAAGCTTCTCCGAATGCTTGCCTGCAACCGTCACCTGACAGCCTTCATGGGAAAGCACCTGAGCACACAGATTTCCGAGTCG